>JAITUR010000125.1 GCA_031286205.1 Treponema sp. | reverse complement strand
CATAAAGTAACCATATCCGAGTATGTGGTTAACCATGTGCTTACCGGTGCAGCAATTTCACGCTTTTTTCTTGCCATATATCATTAATCCTTTATTAATTCTTTTTCCAGTGAACTGCGTGCAATTGGATCAAGGTACGCAAGAAGTTTTAACGCAAGAATTCGCGTATTATCGCCGGATTGTATGGAAAGAACACCCTCAATTATCATTTCTTTAATGCCTGATTCCTCGGCATCATAAACCGTAAGTTTATTGCCCCACGGTGCGAAAAACACATTGGAAAATAAAGAACCGTAGAATGTTGTAATAAGAGCAAGAGCCATGTTAGGACCAATCGATGCTTTGTCTTCCAGGTTCTGCAACATACCTACAAGACCCATAACAGTACCCAACATACCAAGACCGGGGGCAAGTGCCGCCCACTGATTAACAATACCAATTTTGGAGGAATGGCGGTTCTGCATCTGGCTTAATTCCAGCTCCATTAAATCGCGGATAATGGCAGCGTCTGTACCGTCTACAACAAGGCGTAAACCTTTTTTCATAAATTCATCGTCAAGATCTTCCAGTTCATCTTCCAGAGCAAGAAGACCTTCGCGGCGGGCTTTTTCGGAAAATGATACCATCTTTTGGATAATACCCTGCTGGTTATAAATAGGCTGTTTAAATGTAAGACTGATAGCAGAAAAAACCGCTAATGCATCTGATAATGAAAAAGCAATCATAAGTGCAAAATAAGAACCAATAACAACCAGTGCCAAAGAAGGGATATCAATGAAAGATGACATTAAGTTGCCGCTTAATATGATAGATACAACTATCATGGCTAGAGCGCCAACTACACCTATAAATGATCCCATATTTAAGCTTTTATTCATACACTTTTACTCCTGGACTATATGCGGATTAATACTTCGGTGGTAAGTAAAAATTCTTTCCAGTACGGTATCCACTTCTTCGCGCACAATATGAGCCTTGCCGGAAAACATCACCAGAGTAGTATCGGGGCGAACCTCGATACACTCAATCTGGTGAGGGTTTAAAAAATACTCTGTTCCGTCAAGCCTGCTTACTTTTATCATATATTATATTACCTTATCTCTTTAAGGTTAGCAACTCTTGTAATAACTGATCTGCTGTTTGAATCGTCTTGGAGTTAGCCTGGAAGCCGCGCTGAGTAACGATCATGTCAACAAATTGATCCGCCATATCAACATTGGACATTTCCAATGTACCTGCAATAATCTTTCCTTTTCCCGCTACGCCCGACGGACCAATATTTGCCATACCGGAGTTATTGGATACGCGGAAGTTATTGTCGCCCGTTTTTTCAAGACCGCCCTGGTTTGGGAAGGTAGCAAGAGCAACTTGCCCAATATCTCTTGTGGTTCCGTTTGAATAAACGCCTGTAATTACACCGGTAAGATCGATCTTAAAGTTTTCCAAATAACCCATTGTATAGCCGTCCTGTTCTACCGCTTTAGAAGAACTGGATTCCGCATACTGGGTAATCGAATTGGTAAATCCGCCGACATTGCCAAGATTAAGAACAAATTGCTGTCTTGTTAAAGTGCCGTCTTCGTTGGGGGTTGCCGTCTGTACATCGTATGCAACATACATCTGAACCTGCCCGGAAGCGCCGGAAATATTTCCCGCTCCGTCTTCGGCGGAAAGAAGAGTACCATTATTGGAAAAGTTTACGACAAAGGTTGTAGGACCGCCCACTGCCGGACCTTCTTCGCCAAACCCGATAGTTGCGTTTGTAGGAGTTTCATTTTGAGGATCGACATTTACTGTTGCGTTCCAGCTGTTTACCGTTCCGGGAACCCTTGTAAATTCAACAATTAAATTATGTTCATCGCCAAAGGAATCGTAAATTTTTGTAGAGGTTCTCCATGTCGAATTTCTAATTTGATCTCCTGTGGGATCTTCCGGCAATTCTGGAATTCTTTTGTCCAGGTTACAAGCAAACTGTACCATTGTAGTAGCCTTTGCAGGATCTTTCGAACCTACAGGAATTGTAATTTGCCCAATAGGAGCGGAAACATCTATTAAATTAACCCCGTTAATGTCTTCCGCCATCCAGCCCTGCACTCTCATACCATTAGATTGATTTACAAGTATGCCGTCCGCATCAATGGAAAACGCGCCTGCTCTTGTAAAAAGCTGAGTACCCATGTCGTCCAGGATAAAGAAACCCTGCCCATTAATAGCCAAGTCTGTTTGAACGCCGGTTGTTTGCAGCGCACCCTGAATATGAATGGTGTCAATTGACGCCACACTCATGCCAAGACCGACTTCTTTCGGGTTTACACCGCCCAAATCTTCTGTAGGACGGGATGCGCCCTGCAGCTGCTGGTACAACATATCCTGAAAGTTTACACGGTTGCGTTTAAAACCGGTTGTATTGATATTGGAAATATTATTACCAATAACATCCATTCTTGTTTGATGATTCTGAAGTCCGGAAACGCCGGAAAACAATGATCGCATCATATCGCTACTCCTTAATTTAAGCTGCCATAGGCAGCGCCGTTTAATCGGAAGTCAAGCCAAAGGCTTGACACTACTCCTTTTCGTTTTCGTTAGTGAAAACTTTGGTTACTTTATCCCAACTATGAAAACTGCCGTTTACAAGTACCTGAGGGGTTTGATCCCTGGTTACCGCCTGAACCATACCATGGGTAACTCTTTCGCCGTCGACAATTTCTACATTCTTACCCAAAGATGTTGATGCTTCGCTGTTCATTAACATTGATGTAAGTTTGGAAAAATCGCCCGCCATTGATGTCATTTGTTCCAATGTGGAAAACTGCGCCATCTGTGCAATAAATTGTTTATCTTCCATAGGCGAAGTAGGATCCTGATACGAAAGCTGGGTAATAAGGAGTTTTAAAAAGTCGTCCTTTCCCAAACTTTGCTGAGCCTGTCTTGTTGGATTATCCGGGTATAATTCCCTGTTAAAGCCTCTGACAAACTCTTCAAGTTCCAGCTGATCCGATGAGCTCATTCTGAAAATTCTTTGCTGTTCAATTTCTGTTGTAGCAGCGTTAATCGCTCCAATTGTATTCATTCCTTCTCCTTATTATTACGCAAGCATATTAATCGAGCCTTTTCTGTGCCCAATAAAAACATTTACTATATTAATCGCGCCCTGTTCAGAAGTATTATCATAGCGCGAAGCAATTGCCGGCGGAACATTGGAGTTTTCTTCCCAAACTTCCGCATTTTGTTCGCCGGATGTCAAAGAAAGATCCAAATCCGCAGACGCAAAACCCGAATCCTTAAAAGCCTGCTCTAAGGAAGCAATTTCCTTGCGGAAAGCGTTTAAGGCTTCCTGGCTTTCTACAACAATTTTCCCCGTAATCTTGTTGTCGGACAATTCCAGAGCTATCTTAACTTTTCCCAGACTCTCCGGTTTAAGAGCAAGTTTAATTATTCCCTCTCCGCCGTCTTTAAGCGCTATGGAAGCATGGCGGACAATATCGCCGTTAAAGTTCTGATGCAGTTCTCTTGCAAGCAAATTTTCTAAAGCAGAGCCGGATTTTGCCTCCCAGCTTGTATTTGCCTGATTAATTGCATTATTCTGCTCCGGCAATCTAAGCTCCAGGGTAATTTCCCTGACACCGGCGGTCTCCCCTCCTGCCCTGCCGGCGCTTGCTTCTATTGCGGAAAAAGAACGGTTCTGATCTGTACGCATATCATTTACTTCGAAAGAAACATTGTTTCGGCTGGGACGATCGCGCAAAACAGAGTTACGCATTTCTTCCAGCTTGCCGAGTTTTTCGTTTTCCGGCCGGACACGAATATCAGCTTCTGAATTTTCATCTTTTCCCGCCGGGGCTATTTTTTCCATATCATTGTCAGAAGATTTTTGCGCTCGATCTTTTCTGGTTTCGGCTAATGCTTCTTGTACACCCTGTGCACCCTGCGCAGCTGCCGAAGTTAACGAGGCATCAATCTGATTGTTTTTATTTGGCATAACATCAAAAAAGTTATCGTCTAAATCTGCTTCCGGCGCAAGATCTGTTCTTATTAAATTGGAAAACCCCTGATAAAAACTGTCTGTTTGATCCTCTATGACATCGGTATCCAAACCGGAAAGCAGTCTTTGCTGTCCCAAAAGAACATTTACATCTTCTGTAAAAAATTCAGAAGGCGCTTTTTTGTCGGATAAATTTTTAGAAAGTTCCTCTGCCGAAATCAATTTAACACCGTCCATAGCTTCTTTGGAAAATTCCGAATTTAAATCTCCTAAAAGATTCTCGTTAACGGGAACTTCAGGTGTCTTTTCTGAATTATTTAATAAACCTGCCAAAAGCTCGGCAAAACTGGTATGCTCTGGTCGTTCTTCTTTTTCGTCTTCCAGTTGTTGAACTTGCGGCAGATCATTTACAGCAATGGGATTTACTGGGATTGGTTCTGTGTAACTTGAAATAGCTATCACCACCCGGCCTCCTTAAAAAGGTTTTGTCCGGAAGGTGAACGCGCAGTGAATGCGCTATAAGCTAGAAGGTCTTCCTGCCATTAATCTTTGCAGTTCTGCCGCTCTAGCCGGTTCCATCAGGGAAAACCAGAATGGCACAATGGACTGTCGTCCCTCTGCTCTGGCAATTTCCTCTGTCTTCCGGATAACATCGATAGCAAGCTGGTTATCTAAAGCAGCAATAATCAAGACCGCATTCTGCGGCGGCATGTTGTTTAGATTACGGGCATTTTGCTCGATATTCCTATTTACATCTTCGGCATCTCTACCCTGAGCTGTTAGAGAATTTTCTATATCATCTAGGGCTTGTTGGCGTATTTGCAGTTCCTGAGCCATTTGATGAATTTGCCCTTCACGGGTATCTAAATCTCTTTCTTTGGTATCGATTTCCATACTATGCAAATCCATAGCATAAAGCCTCATTGCCAGCCTTTCGGCATCCAGATTGATGTCGTCTTCCGGACCTATTCTGGGCTGAGTCCTGGGCTCTCCTGCCAAAAAGGGAATACGGCTATAAATGGGGGCTAGTATAAATTTAGCATCGATTACATTAAGGTAGTCAAACCAGACTATACCGCCAACTGTTAAGATAACAATGAGCAGCAAAAGAACTATAACTCTTCCTATCATTTTTATTCTCCCAAATCATTGATAGTATACCATAATTTTCGGCAAAAAGGGAAGATTTTTTAGTAATTTTTTTGATAATATGCTAAAATCTCCCTATGGCTAGAGAGCAAATTGCCCCGACAAAAAGCAATCTTCTTAAGGTAAAAGAAAGGTTAAATATTGCCCAGGAAGGCTACGACCTTTTAGAACAAAAACGGGAAATTCTTGTCTCCGAACTAATGCGCAAGGTGGAGCAGGTTAAAATTCTGGAACGAGACCTCGATAAAAGGGTAGAAACTGCCTATCCCTGCCTTAAAAAAATGCTTGTAAAAGCAGGCAGAGAGCGTACCAAAAGATTGGTTCAGAACATTAACTACAATTATAGAGTGGTAGAAAAACAGGTTGTTGCCGCCGGAATGAAGCTTCCCAGCCTGGAAGTGGAAATTCCAGCCATAGATCTTAAATTTTCCCCAAAAAATTCATTTGCAGAATGTGACGAAACCGTGATAGAATTCTTTGAACTGCTTAAAATATGTACAGAATTGGCTGCGGTTAGAACAATTGCCTGGAGACTGGCACGGGAAGTACGCCGAACCCAAAGACGGGTAAATGCTCTGGAAAAAATGGTAATTCCTATTGCAAGCGAAACCAAGGTATATATCGAGTCTGTTCTGGAAGAAAGGGAAAGAGATGCCTTTTTTACCAGTAAATTGCTAAAAAAGAAGAAAGGAGCATAACCAAAGTTGAAGTCTCTTATTAACAAAATAGTTGTTGCGGTTTCGGGAACAAAATCCTCTATATCAGCAGCCAAGTATGCCATTGTTATGGCTAAATACTATCATTGTAAATTATCGGCAGTCTATGTTGTAGATACGGCAACAATCAGACAACTTACATTAAGCAAAATATTTATTCAGGAAGAAAGCGCCGATTACGAAAAAAGCCTGGAAGCCAACGGCAACCGTTATCTTGCTTTTGTAGAAGAACTTGCCCGGGAAAAAAATGTAAAAGTGGAACGGTTATTGCGTAAAGGCGCGGTATACACCGAAATCCTTAGTGTAGCAGATGATCTTAAAGCCGATATAATTCTTCTTGGCGGCACAGAAAAAGACTCGAGCTCAAGGGATATAATTGGGCATTGCCATCGCGAAATTTTGTCAAAAGCAAAATGCTCGGTATTAATCGTAAAGGAACGAAACATTGAGCAAATTTATAAAAAAGCATAAAACACAAAGGATAGGTTAAATTTATGAGAATAGCAATTGTAAGCGCGCCTGCCGCAAAAAAGCAGCCGCCGGATTATGTAAAAGCCTTAGCAAAGGGAATGGAATCGATGGGACATCGAGTTGATATTATCGATGCATGGACGGAAGACGGAATGAAGCTTCCTGCCTACGAATATATAGCAGTTGCCGCCGAGCCTGTCTCGTTTTTTTCCGGAAAAATAAACGGAAAAATTCCCCGTTTATTGTCTGCCGGCAGCTCTGTCGCCGGTAAAAAAAGCGCGGCTTTTGTTAGAAAGTCCGGCCTTTTCAGCAGCCGCGCCCTTGCCAATTTAATGAAAGCAATGGAAAAAGAAGGCATGGTTGTAAACTGGAGCGATTTACTGCTAAATACCGCTCATGCGCAAGCCTTAGGGAAACGGATAGGAGCTTAAAAAAACTCCCCGGCGCGGATTTAGGTAACAAGGTTTTCGTTTTTTATCATATTGAACTAACCCAGTTACAGTAATTCAAACCGGAAATGCTGCTAAAATGCTTCGTATTGTGAGTAACCAGAGTAAAACCATGTCTTATGCAGAAAGCCGCCGCAAGAATATCAGCATCTTCTATTGGCTGCTTTTTAGCCCTTAGTTCACAATAAATATCAGAGGAAATATCCAGTATAGAATTATCCAGTTGTCCTACACCAAGAACATTACAGAGTGCTAAAAATTCCTTAAGCCGTTTTTCTGCTTTAATAGCCTGTAATCCCCGCTTGACTTCATAGTATGCTATTGGACTGATTACAACCTCATGCCCTGCAGAAATTACTTCATTGACCTTTCGAACAATGTTATGTTCTTGCCGAATATAGAAAGAAACAATATTAGAATCAAGAATAAAAACACTCAAAATTCCAGTGTCCTTGCAAAGTTAACCCGTTGAGCTAATATCTCGTCAAATTTCGACAGCAAAGGTTCTGTTTCATTAAGCTTTTCCAAATTACTATTAATACAGGCAAGTTGAGCAAGTTTTTTAGCTGCTTCAGGATTGGGAGTATCTTCATTTTCTATGGTTAGGTTGACAATCTGTCCTGTTGGTATATCCAAGGCTTCAATGGGAAAAAAAGTTGTACCATTGTAATAGGCTTTTACTGTTGACATATTAAAACTCCCCGGCGCGGATCCGCAGTTGAATTGAAAATAAATAAAAACTCCCCGGCGCGGATTCGAACCACGGACAGGGTGGTTAACAGCCACCTGCTCTCCCAGCTGAGCTACCAGGGATAACAAAATAACAATACCGGATTTTCAAAAAAATGTCAAGTCTTTTGGGGCAAATTTAGGGCTATATTGTATAAAAAAACCCCGGAGAAAGGAGTAACTCCGGGGAAAAGGAGAAATTAGGAGGAACATGAAACATTGTAAACATATAACCACTTATAGGGAAAATGGTTACAAGTTTTTTTGAATTTCCGCTTTCCATGACGATATAATATGCTCGTAAGCGGCTATTGTCGCTGCCATGATAATATCCTGCAATGGTCCCCGTCCGCCCTGGTCTGCACCATCCATTATATAGAGATTTCTAAGAATTCCCTCTAAATCCTCGATTTTACAGTCCGGATCTGACTGCCGGCGGCGGGTTAACCCTCTAATCTCCTGTTCAAAGGTTTCCTTATACTTAACATCCTGCCATTCAACACTATCGCCCATATATTACTTCCTTTTTATCCATTTTTTCAGCTTTTGGCACGATTCTTTCATTCCCACCGGCTGGAGGGTAAAAACCAAGGCGATTGGCAGTATAAGCATTTGATCTGTAAGGTTTTGCTGCCAAAACCAGGGGAAAATCTTTAAAATCATGGAGATTATTACTCCGGCAGCCGGCAAAAGCCAAATTAACCTAAGCAAAAGCCCGTAAGTTACCAGTTTTTCCTGATTTTTTGTAAATGCATAATATATTCCAAAAGGAACCGCCGCAAGCAAGATTGGGGTGCAAAAAATCATATTCATATTATTGTAGGTGTAATCGTGATTCGTAAAAAGGCTTAAAAAATAAAGAAGGGAAGCGGCAAATCCAAAAACAAGACCGGATAAACTCATACTTATACCCGCAAGAATTCTTCCGGCTTTTTTGTTTTTTGCCGTTAAAAAAAAGAAAAAACCAAAAACTAAAGATAAAACAAGACTAAACACCAGCTGCCGCGGCCATTGTTTTCGCGGAATTTCAAGAACCGCCGGCCTGTTTTCTGCCAAGCTAATTGTTTCTATAGATGTAACAAGTTTAGTTCGAACACCGTTAGAATCGATATAATAAAAATCTTCTATATTCCTGCCTACTTCGGACGGTAAAAACATATCCTCCCATACCGTTATTGGGGTATCTATGCCCTGTCCCATCCAAAAATTCAATATCCAATCCCCCGGCGGAGAAAACCATGTGTGGCGGCGTACATGCTGACGCAATGTATATCTGCTTACGGCTTCTCCAAATTGTTCGTAAAATTGCCCGTCTGTTAACATATCTATAATATCCCGTATTCTTGTAGAACAATTATCCTTAAAATGATGATACTCGTAATATTTATTTTCCGGAAGAACATTGTTATCTGCAAATTCTTTTATTTCCAGGCGTTTTGCGGGAGGCACATTCAGCGTGTAAATAAATACATCCCGGTTTGTCAGGGGATAAACCGACAAAGCCCATTCGGCTGGCGATACACCGCAATTATAATAAAGTCTGCCTAATGCAAAATTAACAAAAAAGTTTTCCTGTTCAAAAGAAAATTGCCCATAATCATACAAATAATTACGACCGGAAGCAGCATCCTCTATAATTAGAGAAATATGCCCCCACCAGAAATACAGTTGATCCCCGGGGCCCATAACGGCTACTTTTACAGTTAGATTTTCTCCCTGTGCAGGCAAAAGAGAAACCGCTAAAATTAACATAATCAAAAAAAACAATATTTTCTTTTTCATTTCCAAAATCTCTCCATATATCTAATAAATAAATCAAATGCGTTAATATCCTGCTCTTCGGAACCGTCGGAATTAATTTCCAAAAATTGACCGGAAAGAAGGCTTTCTGCTTTAACATATCTAATATAACTTTTTTGCGTATTGTTATCGGCTTCGAACTTAACATTAAAACGCATGAAGGGTGTTTTTGCATTTGTTTCTTCGTTTATTACAGTAAGCAGCATATTAACAGAAAAATCTTCCTTGCTGCCATTAAATGATTCTATAGTAACATACGAAGGCATTTCAAATGCTTTGTTTGCATATTGTACATGGCGTCCATAGAGATCCCTTACAGAAGGAATATTTTTTATGCCCAAAGTTTCAAAGTACGCAATTTCGTAATCTGCAGGGTAATTTCCAAAATCGACATTATTGGGGTTTTTTGCACAGGAAATAATTAAACATAAACCTAAAACGCTGAAAATTTTTATTGCAATCTTCATCTTTTTAACCCCTGCGCCTTATTTGCATGGCTATATCCACCTCTGCTATGCTAATTCCAAGCTGCGCCGCAATCTGAGGTGATGATAACCCTTCTTCGGCCAATTGATCAATATGTGTGCGGATTTCTTTTTTGGTTTTTTGCGGTTTAACAGGCACAGTATCTTCCAGCGGAAGCATTCGTTGCACCGGCGGCGGCGGCTGTACCGGAGGAGCAGGAGGAGGCTTGGGCGTTTCGGGGGCAGGAGTATTGTGTATTGCGGCGCGGACTCCCCTGCCCAACTGAGTATAAAGAGCTTCGCTTGTACGGCTTTTTTCCACTTCCTTAACATAAACGGAAATACGCTTGTCTGTATCCTCTATTATTTCGTTTAACTTAATAATTTTATCTTCTATAAGCTGTAAATTTCTGTCTGTTACGGAATTAATATCCGCAATACTTAAATTTATTTCGTTTATCCATCTTTTAACTTCTACGCGGGTTTCTTTAATAACTCCGGATGCCGATGTACGGTTTTGAATATACCATTTAAGATATATAAACATAACAATACAAAGAGCAGGACAAATTATTAATACAATTAATGATAGATTCATAGGCTAATATCTATTTTTTTTCCCAAAGCCGGATCGCTTAATTCTAAAATTTTTTTTCTTTCTTCTTCGGCTTCTTCATTTTTTTTTCTTTCTTTGCCGTCACTCTGCTTGTATCCTTTATCCCTGCCTTGATCATTTACTTTTTCTGCACCGTCTCCCGTGTCCTGTGTTTCATTTATCTGATTAATTTGTTCTTCGGTTTTCTTTTGTGTTTGAACAGCCTGAATAGCCTGTTGGATTGGCTGCGTTTCTCTTTGAGTCATGTGCATTCTTCCGGCTTTATCAAGCTGGGTAAAAAGTGTTTGAAGATCAATGGGAGCTATAGCCATCAAGGCCCTTCTTGGCAATATCGTCAGGTTCTTCGTATTTGGTTGCGCGGATAAGTCCATTTTCCAAAATAAAAGTGGTTGCGCGGTATTCTGTTCGTACATCTTCTTTTACATCGCGAATCCAAATTTTAACGCCGGGGTACACTTTCTTTGCGGCAGATACTTTCCCGCGAACCTGAATTCCGTTCATGTATTCCTGGATTTTTGCAATTCCTTCCTGAGATTTTTCTACATCTTCTGTAAGCATTGTTCGTTTATCCATAAGTTCCTGTAAATATGCTTCTTTATCTTCGGGCAGGGTTTTGCGTTGTTTTTTTGTATTAATAAGCGATTGCAGATCCAGCCTGATGCTATCCAGTTCTTCTTCCGCCTGATGTTTAATTTCCATAAGGCGTTCAAGTTCGCCCTTGCTGTGAGGATCAAAACCAACTTCGCAAATTGTTTCGGTACCGCTTGTGGAGTTGCCAAGAACATTGGCGTTAATTTCTTCACCCGCACGCAGGCGGCCGCCCATAATATTGGCGCGTTTGCCCTGGCAAAGAATGCTCTTTATTGCATCGATATTGGAATTGATAATACCGTCCGTAACAACAACCATGTTGCCGGCTTCTACATTGGCATTTTCTATAAAGCGCGACCAGAACGATCTTCCTGCCCTGATTTTACCGCCGCTCTTTCCGTTTACACCCTGATAAATAATAATATCGCCTTCCGCATCAAGCTCTGCTTTTGCAACAGTTCCTTTAATTTCGATATTGCCGGCAGCTTTAACAGAGAACCCGTCCTCCACATTTCCGGTAATAACAACATTTCCAAGGAAGATAATATTACCGGTTTTAAGATTGACATCGCCCTCTACGGTTAAGACCGGCTCTACATTGATTTTACCGCCGACAACGATAACCTGTCCGTTAATATCCGCAAGAATTGTGTCGCCGTCGTCGCCAACATGAACATTTGTACCAAGCGGCAAAGGAATATCATTTCCTGCTCTTGCGGGCAGAATTTTTCCTGTTATGGTTTTTCCGTCAACACCGTCTTCGGGCGGCATTTTAACGGCAAGCGGCTGATTCTGCACAACATTCTGAATAATATTTAATTCTTTAAAATTTACTTTTCCGTTTACGCCTTCTTTTAAACTTATCTTTGTTTGGTCGGTTTCGAATTTATAATCGATATAGGCGTCTTTACCGTTAACAGGTTTGATTCCTTCGGCTACTTCTACTTTTTCCCTGTATATTGGTCTGTCAGCCAATTCCTGCAGCTTTTCCTCGTTAATGCCATGATACACTCTATGTTGTTTTAGTAAACTGTCGTAGGCCTCGAAAGTTAAATCTGCGCCGCCTTTACCCGGCGGTATTACGGTCATGTAAACATGCATTTCGCTGTCATCAATTTCGACGGAAGCCATGCTGTCATTTTGCGGCTGATGTTCGAATTCCGCAATTTTTATGTACATTCCATTGGCTTCTTCTACAAGCCTTTCTACCATGCCGGTATCGAAATCATGAATGTTTTTATCTCTAAGAGCCTGCAACGCATAGGCTTCGTAAATTTTTCTGCCTTTACCGACAGGCGGCACAACTTTTAAATAAACCCCGTCACGCCAGCATTGCGCGAAAGCATCGCCATCTTTATCGATAATAACCGGAGCTTCGTCTGCTTCTTCTTCAGCAAGCAATTCTTCTGCCAATTTTTTCTTTTTAACGCTTTCTCTTTGATAAGCACGAATAACCCAGTCTTTTTTTCCGGCTCCTAAAAAACCGGACGAACCTCTTTCTATTATTTCATATTCAAGATGACGAATTGATGTATTTAAAAGACCTGCGGCTTCGTTTACAGCAGCTTCCAAAGTAGCGCCGGAAGCATCAACAGTTCTTATAGCACGATCGTATTCCAGGTGCTTTTTAACAATTTCCTGCAACTGGATAAAATCTATCATATTATCCCTTTCCTGATATTTGTAAGTTTAGACCTAAGATGTAAAACAGCTTTGGTATGAAGCTGCGACACCCTAGATTCTGTTACCTGCAAGACACGCCCAATATCTTTAAGCGTTAAATCTTCGTAATAATACAAAACTAAAATCTTTTTTTCTTTATCTGGAAGTTCGTTAATTGCCTCTATAATAACACGGCGGATTTCTTCGTTTACTACAATTACATCCGGGTTCATACTGGAAGGAGATTCTATGCTGTCCCCTATGGAAACTTTATCGTTATCGTCGCCGGAATACCAAAGATCGTTAAGAGAAATAATGGAAGTTCCGGAAATTTTTTGCAATGTTTTAATGAATTCGGATTCGTCCATGCCAAGCGCGCCTGCAATTTCATGGTCTTTGGCGGTTCTGCCCAACTGGGCTTCCAAAGAAGAAATTGTTGTTTCTATTTCCCTTGTTTTTTGCCTTACAGAACGCGGAACAAAATCTATTAAACGAAGCTCGTCAAAAATGGCTCCTCTTATTCGTGTAACGGCGTAAGTTTTAAATTTTACATTTTTTTCAGGATCAAATTTATCTATAGCATCGATTAGTCCAAAAACACCGTATCCTACAAGGTCGTCGAATTCTACATTTTGAGGCATTCCTACGGCAACTTTACCGGCAACATATTTTACCAATGGGGCGTATTGCTTTATAAAGGCTTCTCTAATTGCAGGATTTTTTGTTTTTCGATACTCCTGCCAGAGCTCCTCTTCTGTTTTATTTGCTAATAAACTCTGTTCCGGCATTCTCCCAAACCTTTCCTTTTTATTTATCCTTATTTATCAGTGTTCTAAGACCGGTTGCAATTTGCTTTGCATCAAAATTTACATCCATTTGCTGCGGCTTATTGCCCTTGTACTGCGTCCTGTCCGGTTCTTCTTCTTGCTGCACAGCATGAACTTCAGGTTCTGCAGCCGGAAAAAATGCCGCAGATTTTTCCTGAACAATTCTTTCCTGTGTTCCGGTTGATACTCCAGGTCCTCCCGTAAAAGCCAATGTAAACGCGTCTAAATCCGGCAAACCTCCCAATCCTTCATCGTCTCCAAAGCTGGGAGTAAAAGCCGGCTTCACTGTAGAAAGCGCAATGGCTTCTTCCTCAGACTCCATAAAGACGGGCACGCTTATATCATTATTGTACACCTCTTCCGGCTTGGAGTCTAGACCCTCTTTACGAGGCGAAAATGCGCCTGAAACAAGATCTTCTATATTACCCAATTCCGGGGTCTCTCCGGGAATCCTGTACATTTCCGGCACTGCATATTCCCCTGAATTTTCGATAGCTATACTGATCTGTTCCTTCTCCCGCCCATAGCCATCCTCAATCTCTGTTTTACCTTCCATGAACATAAACTCGGGAAAAAAGCTGTTTACAATTATCTTTAGCCCAAACCCTATGCCAAAAAACAAAAATCCAAAGACAAATGCCGTCAGAATTATTCTTAAAGCCTGGTTTCCGGATATTAATCCAAGTCCAAAAGAGATAACAAAAGCAACAACCGAGGCAATTATACCCCATCTTAAACCCGCCACGGTCTATCCCCCTGCTTCTTGCGAAGACTTGAATAATCTTTTTAACATTGCCCCAAAACCGGTGGTCTCTCCCGGTTTATTCCTGTCCATACGATCCACAATATGCTGGATGCAAATACTGGCTTTGCATTTTGGGTCGACTACCATAAAAGGCTTCTGCCTTAAAACAGCATGTTGAACCGCCATATCATCATAAATAAACCCCAGATAATCTACCTTAAGATTAAGAAACTGACCGGCTATATTGATCATTCTGTCCGCCACATTTCTTGCCTGACCCGCTCCCTTTGCCCGGTTTACAACAAGCTTAAGCCCCATATTAAAGGAATCATATTCTGTTGCTATAATTTTGATAATTCCATACGCATCTGTAATAGCGGTAGGTTCCGGCGTTGTAATAATTACCGCATCATCTGCGGCGGCAATAAAATCCAAAACATTACTGGAAACTCCCGCGCTGGTATCTATAATAATTATATCCGCATTTGTAAGGGTTTCCAGTTCGGAGATAAAATCTTTTCTGTCTTCTTCGCCCATATTGGCAATCTGAGAAAATCCCGATGCGCCTGCAACTATGGAGATACCATACTCCGTTTCTACAAGGATTTCCCTTATTGTTTTTTGTTTTTTTATTACATGGTAAAGATTATATTTTGGTATCATGTTAAGCATAACATTGACATTGGCAAGCCCAAGGTCGGCATCCATTACGATAACTTTTTTTCCCATTCTTGCAAATGCAAGCGCCATGTTTACGGAAAGATTTGTTTTTCCAACACCGCCCTTACCCGAAGTAACGGTTATAATGCGCGCTTTTTCCGCCGCTTTTGCGACAGGCTTGGCGGGTGCGGCTTTAGGAGCTGCAATTGGTTCTTTTTTCCGCCTCATTATTTCTCGCAATTTTTCTGCTTGGTCTTCCATAGATCATCTCCATTTAAATTGATCTGCATCCCCCGGCGGGAATCTTTTTTCTATCTTTTCCCGGTTTATTTTAAAACCGTCAAGATTAATAAGAAACCGTACCACAGATGCTTTTTTAATATCCGAAGGCACTGCTTGTCCGTCTGTTATATATGATATTGATTTTCTTTTTTCCGCAAGTACCGATATTATATTTCCAACATGTTCGGTTTCGTCCATTTTTGTAAGTAAAACCGATTTATAATTAAACGGTTCGAATTGTCTTAGTATATTTTCTATATCGCTTGCTTTTGTAGCGGCGCTTACAGCCAGATGAAATTCTGCATTTCTGCCTGCACCATCCAGGATAATTTTCATCTCTCCTATCTTGGAAGCGTCTTTCGGGCTTTTTCCGATTGTATCCACAAAAAACATATCTATATATTTATGAATGGCAATTTCTTTTCTTAAAACCTGCTGGGCTTGTTCCGGTGTTTCTGCATCTGCAAAGGAGACTGGTATTTGCATTATATTTCCAATTTTTTCCAGTTGTTCTCTGGCTCCAATACGATAAGCATCGATAGTGATCATTCTTACATCGACTGCTTCCGGTCCAATTCCGTAAAAAGCCGCAAGCTTTGCAATAGTTGTGGTTTTTCCCACTCCTGTAGGACCAATTAAAATAAAAATTCTGGGCTTGCGCATAATTTCATCTTCTTTATATATGCTGATACTTTCGCCAATCCATTCCAAAAGATGCTCTTGTACGGTATCAAAATCTTCCAGTTTTTCCAGCGAAAGTTCTTTCTTCATTCTTTCCATTAGGCTGTTTATATAGCTTTCAGAAAAATCATTTAATCTTAAAATTCCTGCAGCTTTTGCAAAAGAAGGATGTTCATTTTTTCCGGCAGTGTTTTCCAATTTTTCTTTTAATTCATTAAGGGCGTTAATAATTTGATCCGCCGCTTCCTTGCCGCTTTGCATTGCCCGATCCGGATCTTTTCCGGCGGCTGCAATTAATTTTCTTTTTCTTGTTTCCAGATCTTCTTCCGGCTGGATAAACGAATGTTCCTGCATAACGGCAGGTTTTTTATAATATTGAGGTGTAAAATAATATTCCACTTGAACACCCGGTTTGGAAAATAAACCCATAAAACCGCCTATCCTGATTTCCTTTTGAGTCATTATTCTAAACGGTCTATTAAACCGGGAAGCTATTTTTAATTCACAGTCCATGCGGGTTTCGCCTTGCTCAACAAACAATTCCATTTTCTACTCCATTTGCTCTGTTGGTATGGAACCGCCTTCAGCGGATTCAGTTTCTATTTTAATTACCCCTACTGCTTCGGGAATAATATCCTGCACAATTTCCGGAACGGAAAGCACGGCCAGATCTGGCAGTTCGCGGTCTGTAGAATTTTTTACAAGATAACGCGCGGATTCTGAACACAATACTACCGGCAGCCACCCTTTTTCTTTTACCGCAGAAACCGCTTTTACAACAGCTTTAATCCATGCTTTTTGAGTGGGCGGATCCAAAGCGCAAATAATTCCGTTTGGCGTTTCGTACCTGGAATCTATAATTTTTTGTTCAAGAGCGGGGTCGATAGTAAGAACTCGTAATTTACGATCTTCGTCCGCGTATTGGTGGCATATTTGGCTTGCAAGCGCTTGTCTTGCTTTTTCGACAAGGAACCAAATATTTTTTGAATGAGGGGCATAATCTGCAATTGCTTCCAGAATGGATACCATATTACGGATGGAAACCCTTTCCTTTAACAAGCCATGAAGTATTTTTTGAATATCCGTTACGCGCATTCCCCTGCCGTCTCTTTCGCGCAGGGCTTCTTCTACAACAGTCGGGTATTCTTTACGCAATGTATCCAGAATTGTTTGAGTATTCTGCAAACCAAGAATATCTGCCGCATGACGACGGATAATTTCCGTTAAATGCGTTGCAATAATAGACGGCGGGTCTACTACAGTATAACCGGCTCGCTCCGCTTCGTCGCGTCTTTCCTGCTCGATCCATGTAGCAGGAAGGCCAAATGCTGGGTCTACTGTTTTTTCGCCCTCAATTTCGGAAACGGCAGTTCCCGGATTTATACAAAGATAATATCCAAGGCGGATTTTTCCCCTGCCGGCATTAACGCCCTTTATCTTAAAGCAGTACTCGGACGGATCCAGTATGGAGTTGTCTATTATGCGAACCATTGGGATTACCAAACCAAGGTCTATGGCGCACTGCCGCCTTACAGCCTGTACCCTTTCCAGTAATTCTGCGCCTTTTTCTTTTTCTACAAGCGGGACAAGTCCGTAACCCAATTCCAATGAAAGTGCGTCTAACGGAACAACAGCCGGATACTCGACAGTTTTTTCGTCTTTTTGATCCTTGGTTTTAGCCATTACCTCTTTATTATATGCTTCCTGTTTCTGAGCACGCCCGGTTCTATAAGCATGGAAAGCAAACAAGACTGCCATAGGAATAAGTATTTGCCAGGGGAAACTTGAAGTAGCAAGACCAATAATGCCAAGAAGGAAAAGAACGCTTGCGCATATCCAATAAATATTGGAGCCGCGGCGGAACAACTGCTCCATGATCTGTTCGGACAAATCCCCTGCGGAAGCAGCGCGGGTAACAATAATACCCATTGCGGTAGAAACAAGCAGCGCAGGAATTTGAGATAACAAACCATCCCCTATTGCAAATTTAATATATGTATTTAACGCGCCGCCGCCCCTTGGATCTGTAAGCGGCTCGCCGTTAAAAATCATGCCAACTATTACGCCGCCAATAATATTTACTACAGTGATTAAAATACCCAGCTTAACATTACCGGATATAAATTTACTGGCACCATCCATAGCCCCGTAAAAGTTGGATTCTTTTTGTATTTCCGTTTTTTTTGTCTGCGCCTCGTCTTCTGAAATTGCACCGGAAGTATATTCATTGTCAACCGCCATCATTTTTACCGGCATACTATCCAGGGTAAAACGCGCGGCAACTTCGGATACGCGTGTCGCGCCCTTGGTAATAACAATTGCCTGTAAAGCGATAATAATGATAAATATAATAAACCCAATAACAACACCCTGATTCCCTTTTGCGCCTCCTACAACAAAGCCGGAGAAAGCGTGTATCATGGAAACATTAAGGTTTGCGCCATATCTTAAAATTGCCCTTGTTGTAGAAACATTTACAGCAAGACCAAAAATAGTGGATGCTAAAAGCAGGGTTGGAAATATATCAAACTCTGTCGGTTTATTGGAATAAAGAACATTAAGAAGTATTAACAGGGAAAATATTAAATTAAAAATCAGCATTATATCCAATAAAAGTTGAGGCAAAGGTATAATGATCATGGCAATAATTATAATTACTGCGGTTGCGGTGAAATTTTGAGTTAGAAATTTAAGAAATTCTCTCATTTATGCCGACATCCTCCCGCTGTCAAGGCTTTGCCTTCTTTGCTCGTTCAACTTCCATACGGTTGCCAATATTTCAGCTACCGTCTGCCAATATTTATAATCTATCATCTGCCCTACTTCGGCCTCTCGGAACAATGATTGGGCAAGCGGTTTATTTTCTACCATGGGTACGCCGTGTTTTTTTGCGATACTTTTTATTCTTGCCGCCAATTCATCGTCGCCTTTAGCTAACACCATTGGACCCGGCATATAATATCTGTCGTATTTAAGCGCTACTGCAAAGTGAGTCGGGTTTGTTATTACAACATCCGCTTTTGGAACTTCGGCGGCAAAATTTTGTTTTAGAAGCTCCTGGAATCTCCGGCGAATCCTGCCCTGTATTTGGGGATCCGCTTCGTACATCTTCATTTCTTCCTTGATCTCGTATCTTGTCATCTTGTTTCTTTCGTGAAAGCGCCAACGCTGAAACATATAATCCGGTATAGACAGTATCAACATTAATAACGATGCTATTAGAAGCATTTTAATTGCTATCCATGCGACAGTTGTAAAACCAGTCCAAACATCGGCTTTTTGCAGATTAACAAGTTTATGAATTTCGGAACTTATAAGTATGTAAGAGACAGTTCCAATAATTGCCATTTTTATTATTGATTTTCCAAAATTATAAAGTCCGTCCACAGAAAAAATACGCTTAAAAAATTGTCCTAATCTGGGAACTGTTCTGGAAAAATTTGGCACTAAGGGTTTTGTGGTAAAAATAAATCCTTGTGTCTGTATTACATTAGAAAGTATTGCAGAAATACAGGAAACAAAAAGAATAGGCAGAACAAGCGTCAGCAAGTACCTTAAAAAAATAAGAGATATAACTCCGCCATTTGTAGGATCCAATTCTGTTATACGCATATAAAAATGACGGATCATTTCTACGCAAGTTCTAAGCATGGAAGGGGCAAAAAAGAGCAGTACCAAAGCGGGAAGAAGCAGTCCAAGAGCTCCGTTTAACTCCTGACTTTTTGGAACCTGGCCTTCTTCTTCTCGCCGCCGTCTTAATTTTTGTTCTGTAGGCTGTTCAGTTTTACCCGGAGCATCTTCGTCGTCCTCATCGGAGAACCATTGGAGATCTATAACAGGCAGCAGACAGCGGCCGGAGGTTAGTAAAAAATCAAACTTAAATTCTTTTGTTTCGATTAATTGCTCTATGTTAGTCATTTCTAGTTTCCTCCTACAGTTATTTGTCTGCCAATTTGAATGTAAAGATCCTGAATGGAATGGAAACCGGCATCTATAATGCGGGCAATTGCTTCTGTCAAAAAAGGGAGAGATGCAAAAATTAAAAGAAATGCAACGCTTATAGAAATGGGGAAACCTTCTGAAAGAATATTTATCTGGGGCGCTGCTTTGGAAATTAAACCTGTGGTAAGCGAAGTTAAAAACAAAGTGCCAAGTATTGGCAGCGAAATAACTATTGCATCCAAAAAGAGCTGAGAAAGACCTTTTGTCATCATGGTTATAACCGAATCTTTGCCTTCTAGCAGGGAAACAATGTTTAATGATTGAACAGAGCGCCAGAAACCCCCAAGAAAAAGCTGATGGAAGCCGCCTATTGTTATAAAAACAAGCATGGAAACAAGATTTAAATATTGTCCCATAAGCGGATTTTCTACCTGCGATAAAGGATCCATAGTTTCTGCGGCTCCAAAGCCCATCTGCAAAGAGAAAAATTGCCCTGCTGTAGCAAATGTTGCAAAAATTAATGTCATAAAGAAACCTAAAATAATTCCTATTATTCCTTCTCCAATAACAAGCAGCAGAAAACGAAAACTAAAAGGCTCGTAATGCAGGGTATTTGTAAATCCTTCCGGCATGGTAACAAGACCTACAGGGGCATTTGCCGCCATAAAAGCTTCCGCTGTAGGAAGAACGGCAAAAGCGGCAAGTCCTGCAAGAGAAAATTTTACAGTCATGGGGATAGCTTCCGAAGAAAGAAGGGGCGCGGTTTGGATCATTGCAAATGCCCGTACTGCTATTAACAAAAATACAGGACCAAAGGAAAGAATATTTTGTAATACCGCATTATCAACCATATTTACCTTGCCATCTCCGGAATTCTTCTAAATAATTGTTCGGTAAATTGTCCAAGCGATGTAAACATCCATCCGCCAAATATCATAAGAACAAGAAGGATAACAAACATTTTAGGCACAAAGGTAAGAGTCTGCTCTTGAATGGAAGATGCTGCCTGCAAAATGGAAACAATAAGTCCAATTAAAAGGGCGGAGATTAACATTGGCCCCGCCATAAACATTACCTGCATGACTCCCTGTCGCAATAAAGCTGTTAATTCACCAATACTCATAATTTACTCCTAAAAAAATGATCGAACCAGCTGATCTGTTAAAAGTCCCCATCCATCTACAAGAATAAAGAGAATTAATTTAAATGGCATGGATATCATAACAGGAGGAAGCATGATCATACCCATAGACATAAGGGCGCTTGCCACTACCATGTCAATTACAATAAACGGAATAAATAATAATATTCCTATCCTAAACGCAATTGTAAGCTCGTTAAGAATAAATGCCGGAATTAAAACATAAGTTGGAACATCCGTTAAATCGCGGGGACGATCAAGACCGCGCATAGACATAAAAAGAACTATGTTTCTTTCTCCTGTAGAAAGATCCGGTCCGCCTCTGCTTCTTAACTGATTAAACATAAAAATTCTTAACGGGGTTTCCGCTTCACGGTAAGCATTTTCTACCGAAAGGTCTCCGGATGCCATAGGGCGGATTGCGTTAGTATAAATTTCATTAAAAGTAGGCCACATAATAAATACCGTTAGGAAAAGAGATATTCCTAAAATAACCTGATTAGGAGGAACCTGCTGTAATGAAAGAGCGCGTTTAATAAAATCCAATACAATAGAAACTCGTAAAAAACTTGTCGTTAAAATAACAATACTTGGAGCCAGTGATAATACCGTTAACAACAGCAGAAGCTGCAAAGAGAAAGCAACTTCCTGTCCGTCTTGAGGATTGCGAATAGTAAGATCCAGCATGGGGATTGCGGGAGGCTGCGGCGGAGGCATCAAATTGGTAGTACCCTGTACGCTTGCACCCGGGAATGCCTCTTGTGCCTGTACCGAAGGAACAAAAAGTAAAGAGCAAAGAACAAAGAGAAGAACGAAAAAAAGTAAACGGCAAGAGGACAGAACTTGCAAAAATAAATTGCTGTCTGCTGTTTGTTGTTTGTTGTTCATTTTTACATCCCCTTTAACCTTTCCCGGCGTTTACGAAGCTCTTCCGTATCCATGCTGCGATTATCCGCCGGGACTCCAAGCTTACGAAGCAATGACATAAAATCCGGAAACTTGCCCGAGGGAGCATCTGTACTTTTTTGGGCATCTTCCAGAATCATGGTATCTATTAATTCTTTATCTTCGATTTCTCCGATAAGGTTTACTCCGCCGTCACTGGAACCAAGCAGCCACGCTTTATTTCCAACAGAAACAATGTGCGCATAACGGTTATTTCCAAGATGAGAAGAAGCTAAAATTTTTAAGAAGGGATCTTTTTCTGCATTTTGCCCTGAAGTTTTTTTCTTTAGAAAAAAAACAATTCCGTAAATTGCAATTGCAACAATAGCAAGCATTAACAACATTCTAACAATTGCCCAAATGGAAGAGCCTGACATAGGTGTATCGATATTACTATCGTTTCCAAAAGTATATGCCTGTTCGGCAATGCGTAAATGATCTTCTTCCTGTTGGATTTCGCTTTCTTGCGCAGAGATTATTGGTAATTGGGTAAAAAGCCCGATCCCAAAAAGGATCAGGACAAGTATGGACTTTTTCAGCTCTTCCCCTCCCAAGTCAGACTGATTCTTCGTAATTATACCATATATTAGTGGCTTGTTGCAATAGTTTCTTATTTTTTACGGTTTTTATACAAATTATATGATTAACCGAGTTTAATTAGGTAAGTGCAATAAAGTAACTATTAATTGCCTGACCGGAAAAACCTTCGCTTTTTAGCATATATTTTAACTGTTCAGGGGCTTTTTTTGCGTGTTTTTTTGCAAAACGCAATAACATGGCAAATTCCGTATTTTCATCCAAAACTTCGTCAAGGGCGGTTTGCGCTATATCTCGGGGGATTCCGCGGGCGTACAAGCCGGCAAGGAGTCTTTTTGGGGTACGGGACAATCGCAGCCGGGATTGCAGCCATAGACGGGCAAAACGCCCGTCATTTATCAAGCCTTGTTCTGTAAGGCGAGCGATTGCTTCTTTAACACTGGACGGCTCGCAGCCGCGCATTTCCAGCTTGCGCGCAAGCCCTGCGCTGCTTTGCTCTGCCCTTGCGATTAAACGCAGAGCTATCTTCTCTGCCTGTTTGCCGGCAGAGAAGTTCTCTTTGGGGTTGTTCTGCAAGTTATTAAGGTTATTCAATTTTTATTCCATTCCTGTTTCCAAGTATGAAAAGAATACCTTAAAAGACCCTAAAAGCATAGTAGACTTAAAAACGGCATAAATTATAGATGAAAAACAAATTATGAACGGCCAACTACCAGTTTTTTTGCCTCATCGAATACCTTCACAAACAGGCTTTCAATAAACCCTGCAACATTGTTGACATCAAAAGAAAGCGTCCAATCATAATCTTTGCCAAATATTACAATTTTAGTGCTTGCGGCAAACAATTTGCCTCCCTGCATTTCTTTTAACGATGCCGTCAAAATGATTTGCTTGATATTAACCAAGTCGCCGGTTTGCTTTAATACAAATTTTGAAAGTTCCATGACTGCTGCAGTGCCTTGTTTTGCTCCTTCAAGCACGGCATTAGCCGT
>JAITUR010000001.1 GCA_031286205.1 Treponema sp. | reverse complement strand
AACGGGAATCATTGAAGGAATGACGCTTGTAACTATCGATGAAAATATCCATAAATACAAAGCGCCAATTTTATGGTGAGCAGTAATGTTATCATTCAAGCATCCGAGCCGCCAGCCCTGTCGCCCACTGCCATCGCCGTTGTGTACTTACTTTGTTTATTGGCTTGGAGTGGGTTTTTGGGAGTGAGGGTTAGCCATATTGACATTATGAACTATTGTTCATATACTTAAATTAATGCTATGGAACATAGAAACAACAGATGAATACGATGCTTGGTTTTTGGCTCAAACTGAAAATGGGCAAGCGTCAATCCGTATGAAGGTTGAACTCCTTGAAGAGTATGGTCCGCATTTACCTCGTCCACATGCAGATACTTTGAAAGGGAGCAAGTTGAAAAATCTTAAGGAGTTAAGATCGCAAACAGAAAACAATGTGTTTCGAGTTGCTTTTGTTTTTGATAAGAAACGAAAAGCTATTTTACTTATTGGTGGAGATAAGAAAGGAAAAGACGAAAAGCGATTCTATCAGAATTTGATAAAACAAGCCGAAGACATTTATCAGAAATACCAAAATTAATATCTGTAAGGAGAATTAGATGGTAAAAAACAAAGTTTTAAAAAAAACAAAACCCATAAGTGAACTTGACAAAAAGATGAAATCAGAAGTTTTGGAAAGAGCGAAAAAAATGGCAGAACAGGAAAGTCTTAATATTAGACTTGGTATGCTGCGTGAAAAATACGGTATAAAGCAAAGCGAAATAGCAAATTTCACACAAACCGCTGTTTCTAAAATAGAAAACCGTAAAAACATACGGATTTCCACATTAATAGATTATCTTGATAGTCTTGGTATGGGCTTGGAAATAAACGCATATCCCAAAAATTCCGGCAAGAAAGAATTGTTGTTGAGAGTTTAACATTATTTTTTACTTTGTTTTGGGAGTACTTGCTCTACAATCAATTTTAACCGGCTAACCTGCCGCCCACTGCCCCTGCCGCCAGCGTACTTGCCCTGTATTGACCTAGGCTTTTTTCCCCAAATGTTTTTGAAGCAGGTCCAGCTTTAATTGTCTAAGCTTTTCTGTAATTGACACTTTGTAAATATGCGGGTTTAGGAGTCTTTTGTAAGTTGCGTCAAAGCTGTCGATTTCTTTTTCCATGTGTTTGCGGATCGATTCCAATGACGGCTCTTCTCCTGCAAGGGTGCCGGAGCCTATCCGCTTTTTAAGAAGAGCTTCCACGCTGCCGTCGATATCGCAGGTAAAATGTCTGTAGTCTGCGGAAGGATGCCAGAAACAGCCGCGCTCCCCTGTTTTTGGTTTGTCGATATTATCATCGCCGCCAACTATTCCAAGGACATCGGCTACCGCGTTTCCGTTTTTATCGCGAATACGCCAAACTTGTTTTACGCCGGGGTTGGTTGTCTTTTCGGGATTATCAGAAAATTTCATTACAGGGGTATTGCTGTCTTTTCCAAGGCGGGCTGCCATTTTATACACACCGGTAAAAGCTGCCGCGCTTGCTCCTGTAACAAGCTTTGTTCCAACACCCCAGCTATCCACAGGAGTACCTTCCTTTACCAAAGTTTCTATAATTGCCTCGTCAAGATCATTGGAAACCGTAATAAAAGCATTTGGCAGCCCTGCTTCGTCCAAACGCCGCCTTACCTCTTTAGAAAGATAATGAATATCCCCGGAATCCAGACGAACACCAAAATTTTTTCCCTTTGCGGAAAGTTTTTTTCCAATTTTAATTGCATTTTGAATACCGCTTTTTAAAGTATCGTAAGTATCAATTAAAAAAATTGAATTTTTAGGATATAAATTTGCGTAACTGTCAAAGGCTTCTTCTTCCGAATCGAATGACATAATCCACGAATGAGCCATTGTTCCCATAACAGGCATTCCGTAAATCTTGCCCGCCAAAGTATTGCTTGTTCCGCTAACTCCACCAATAAATGCCGCACGCGACGCGGAAAGCGAGCCATCCGGTCCTTGAGCCCTGCGGAGTCCAAACTCCATTACCTTTCCTTTGTTAGCTGCAAGCCAAATACGGCACGCTTTGGTAGCTATTAAGCTTTGAAAATTAATAATATTTAAAAGCATTCCCTCGATAATCTGACACTCAACAAAACTACCCTCTACCCTAATAACCGGCTCTTGCGGAAAAATAACAGTGCCTTCGTCCATTGCCCAAAGATCGCCCTTAAAACGAAAATCTTTTAAAAATTCTATAAACCCGTCTTCAAAAAAATTCAAACTTTTTAAGTAATTAATATCATTGCCGGAAAAAGTAAAATCGATAATTTTTTCCAAAAGAGTTCCAAGACCTGCAAAGATAGAATAGCCGCCGCCAAAAGGCTGATACCGAAAAAACATTTCGAACACAGCGCGTTCTTGCGCATCTTGTTCTTGAATATGCTTTTTCCAATAACCTTGCGCCATTGTAAGAGAATAAAAATCTGTTAATAAAGCGGAATTTGTCATGTTCGTATATTTTTTAGAAGATCCGAAGAAGAAATAAAATCGACTCCTTGAGCTTTCATTGTTGCAATTGATTTTTCTACAGAGCCTTCGGGATAATTCACTCCGGCGACAGCATCTGTTACAACTATTGTTTTTAAACCTAATTGCCTGGCATCTACCGCGCTGTAAAATATGCAATAATCCGTGGCAAGACCGCCAATTATAACGGTATCGATTCCTAAAAATTTAACAAGCGCCTCCAGCCCTGTGGATGTTTTACGGTCGTTTTCAAAAAATGCAGAATAGGAATCTAGGTTGGGGTTTGTACCTTTGCGAAGAATCCATGTTATGGGTTTTGTATCCAGGTCTTTGTGGAATTCGGATCCGCCAGTGCCTTGCACACAGTGATCCGGCCAAAGGGTTTGTCCTTTTACAAGATTGGTATCTATGGTTTCTCCGGGGGTTTTATTTTTATGTGTCGATGCAAAAGAAACATGATTCTGTGGGTGCCAGTCCTGCACAGCAGCTACCTTGCCGCCACAATCTGTTAAAACTTTTGACAAACTATTGATAGGACCAATAATTTTATCGCCATCATTTACCGCTAAAGCTCCGCCGGGGCAAAAGTCGTTTTGTACATCAACTATTAAAAGAAGGGTTTTATTTACTTCGATAGTCATATTTTCTCCTTATTATAAGAAGAATTATATAATGGATTAATTATAGTTTCAATACACGGAAGAAATTTATAAATGAAAAATACACTAAAGAAAGCAAGGTATACAAGGTATACAAGGTATACAAAGAAGAAATTAAAAAATTGCGTTCTCTGTAAACCTTGCAGTCTTTCGTTAAACCTTACTCCGTAAATACGCCGATTTTGCGGAATTTTTGGTATCTCTTTTCCGGGAGTTTGCCAAAATCTTCCTTAAGCAATTTTGCTACGGTTTCGTTCAGGAATGTGCCTATGTTTTTTGCTGTTGTATTAATATCCTTTGCGGCTCCTCCTTCGGGCTCCGCGATTATTTTATCGCAAACGCCAAAACGCAGGAGATCTTCTGCAGTAATTTTCATAAGCTCGGCGGCTTCCCTTTCTCTGGAACCGTCTTTCCATAAAATCGACGCAAAACCCTTGGGCGAAATTACCGAATAAAGCGCGTTCTCCAGCATGGCAAGTTCATCACATACGCCAAGAGCCAGAGCGCCGCCGGATCCGCCTTCGCCAAGGACGACGGAAATTACCGGTGTTTTAAGCATCATAAAGTCGTGGAGGTTGCGCGCAATTGCTTCGCCCTGTCCTCGTTCTTCCGCACCGACACCGCAGTACGCGCCCGGAGTATCAATAAAACAAATTACAGGACGACCGAATTTTTCCGCTTGTTTTGCAAGACGCAAAGCTTTTCTGTAGCCTTCTGGATGCGGCATAGAAAAATTGATTCTTTGCAATTCTGTAATATCTTTGGCGCGAACCTGCGAAACCACTGTTACGGGAGTTCCGTTTAAAAGACAGATACCTCCAAGAAGAGCCGGATCGTCGCTAAAATAACGGTCGCCGTGGAATTCAATAAAGTCGGTAAATATCTGCGGGATGTAATCGCGGATTGTAGGGCGGCCTAAATTTTTTAGAAGGTCAAGTTTTTGCTGCATATTTAAACTCATTAGTTTCCTCCTTTGTAGCCGTGCAGCCTGATAATTTTGGCTAACATATCCGGCAGATCTTTTCGATGATAAACAGCATCGATAAAACCGTGTTCATGGACAAATTCAGAAGTCTGAAATCTTTCCGGCAATACCGCGCCGATTGTGTCCTGAATAACGCGCTTTCCGGCAAAACCAAGGGTAACTCCGGGTTCTGCAAGGATTACATCGCCCAGCATTGCAAAAGACGCTGTTACGCCGCCTGTTGTTGGGTCTGTAATAACAGAGATGTATAACTGCCCCGACTGGGTATGCCTTGCTATTGCGCCGGAAGTTTTTGCCATCTGCATAAGAGAGATAATTCCTTCCTGCATTCTTGCTCCTCCTGAAGCGGAAAAGACAATTGCCGGCAGTTTGTTGGCTGTCGCGTATTCAATAGCGCGGGTTATTTTTTCGCCAACTACGCTTCCCATGCTTGCCATCATAAAACGGCTGTCCATAATGCCAATTACGGCAGGATAGCCCTTTAT
>JAITUR010000043.1 GCA_031286205.1 Treponema sp. | reverse complement strand
AGTATAAGCTAATTTACCATACTGGTAGCGGTGTGTCAATAGAGGTACGCTATATATAGCGTATTTTTAACAAATATTATATTTGTAGTATATTTTGATATTTACTGTCATTTTATTATATTGTATTGAATTTAATCAGGAGCATTAATAGCAGTTTGAAAACTTGTAATAGCGGAATCAGTAATGATATTGACACTTTTGCCGAATTTAGCTAGTATAGGTTAAATACCTCTTTTTCAGCCCGGGTTATGGGCTGGACATATGGCCATAAGGAGGAAATATGCGCCGATATGAACTAACGGTTATCTTCCCGTTGGAAGAAGACCAACACAGGGCAGGAAGGGATCAACTTATGACAGACCTTTCCGCCAACGGAGCCGGGATCGAAACCACCAACGAAATGGGGGACAGAGATCTTGCCTATGAAATCAAAAAGAAAACGCGTGGTAAATATGTTCTCTTTGTAATTAAGGCAGACCCTGCCAAAATTACAACTTTAGACCGTATTTTTAAGCTTAACGCCAATCTTCTGAAATTCCTGTTTGTACGAATAGACGAATAGGAGGGCGGCATGGCAGATTTAAATCATGTAACATTGATTGGCCGTTTAACCCGCGATGCGGAACTTAAATACACCGCCAACGGGCAGGCTGTATGCAAATTTTCCATTGCCGTAAACCGCCGCAAGAAAAACGGCGACCAATGGGAAGACGAAGCAAACTTCTTTGATATTGTTGTTTGGGGCAGACAGGGCGAATCATTGCAATCATACCTTGTAAAAGGCAAAATGATAGGTGTCGATGGCGAGCTTAAACAGGATCGCTGGCAGCAGGACGGACAAAACCGCTCAAAAGTAGAAATTATCGCAAACTATATTCAACTTTTAGGCGGGGGCGGCGGCGGAAGCGGTTCTTACGGCGGAAATTCCGGCAGCAGCTCTGGCGGCGAAAGAAATACCCCCGCACCGTCTTCGGATAATTCGGGCGATAATCATTCTTCGCAGGATAGTTTTGCCGACGATATTCCGTTTTAATTTATAAGTATAGGAGAAATTATATGACAGATGATAAATATTTTGATAACGATCATCCATCCCGCCATGATATGCACGGACGAGGAATGGATATGCACATGGACGACCGCGACGGCGATGATCGCGGCCGCGGCGGAAAAGGCGGAAAAGCTTTCTTTAAGAAAAAAATATGTAAATTTTGCGCCCAAAAAATGAAGATCGATTATAAAGATGCGGATACTCTGCGCCGTTTTATTACAGAAAGGGGAAAAATATTACCCCGCCGCATTACCGGAACTTGCGCCAAACACCAAAGGGCGCTGGCTTTAGCAATTAAACAAGCCAGAAGCATTGCGCTTCTTCCTTATGTAGCCGAATAACAAGGAGTCTAACATGAAAGTTATTTTAAACAAAGATTTAGCAACTCTTGGCGAAGAGGGAGATGTAAAAGAAGTTGCAAAAGGTTATGCCCGTAATTATCTTTTTCCAAGAGGCATTGCCCTGCCGTACACTCCAAAAACCATAAAAATTATCGAAGCCAAAAGAGCGGAAATAGAAGCCCGCAAAGAACAAAAACGCCTTGACGCAAGAAGCATTAAAGAAAAGCTCGATACTCTGGAATTATCCATTACCATGCCGGCAGGCGCGAACGGCAAACTTTATGGCGCGGTTACAAACCAAACCCTTGCAGACGAACTTGCAAAGAACGGGTTTCAGATCGAACGCAAACGAATTGAAATTACAGGAAGCGGTATAAAGAATACCGGCAAGTATAAGGCTGTTGTTAAACTTTACGAAAACCAATCTGCAGAAGTTTCTGTAACAATAATTGGACAGGAAATAAAGACAGAAGCTCCTGCCAAACCTGCTCCGCGCAAAGGAAGAAGAAACGAAAGGTTCGATAATAAAGAGGAAGTTAAAGAAGAGACACAGGCGCCTGCAAGCGATCAGCCTGCGGAGCAAGAAGCTTAAGTCATAACTTTAAGGAAGTATGGCCCAGACATTTAAAGATAAAACACCTCCTCACGATGACGAGCTTGAGCAGGCTGCTCTTGGCAGCCTGCTTGCGGATTCAGAAGCAATATCTGCTGTAACTCAGCTTCATCTAAAGCCGGATGATTTTTATTCGCGGGCAAACCAAAGAGTTTTCGAGGCAGTGCTTAGCCTGGAAGCAAAAAGTCTGCGTGCGGATATTCAGACGGTTGTGCATGAATTAAAACAAATGGGCAAACTCGACGAAGCAGGCGGCGCATCTTATATATCATCGTTAACAAATGTAATACCTTCCAGCGCCAATATAGATTACTATGCGGAAATGGTAAAAAATTATTCGCTTAAAAGGGCTCTTCTTAAACTTGCATCTTTAATAGGAGTAAGCGTTTATGATGAATCCAAAGAAGTTACAGAAGTTTTGGAAGAAGTCCAAAAAAGCATATTTCAACTAAGCGATATAAGGCAGGTTATTAGACCCCGTTTAATTGGAGAGGTTTTAAAGGAAACTGTAGATATTATAGAAAGCGCCATGAAATCCGGGAATCCGATAACAGGCGTTCCAACAGGATATGATCACCTGGATCAATTAACATCCGGATTCCAGGCCGAAGAATTTATTATTATTGGAGCGCGCCCTTCTGTCGGTAAAACAACAATTGCGTTAAATATGGCGGCTCATATTGCTTTTCATAAAAAAATTCCTACCGCCTTCTTTTCTTTGGAAATGTCGGAAATTGCGTTATGCCAGCGTCTTATTAGCAGCGAGGCAATGGTTTTGGCAAATAATCTGCGAAGCGGTTTTTTAAGCTCGGGCGAGTATAAAAGAATTATAGATAAAATGGCAATTATATACGATTCTCCATTTCATATTGTTACAATGCCAAACATGAAACTGTCTGAATTGCGCACGCAGGCACGAATGCTGCGAACCAAAAATAAAGTGGAAATTATTTTTATTGATTACCTGGGATTAATTACACACGGCGGACACGCGTCAATTCCAAGGTTCGAACAAATTTCGGAAATTTCCCGTTCTTTAAAAAGTCTTGCAAGGGAATTGCATGTTCCTATTGTTGTTATTTGCCAGCTAAACCGCGATGCCCAGTTCGAAACCCCGACACTTGCCCATTTAAGGGATTCCGGTTCTATCGAACAAGATGCAGACCTTGTAATGTTTTTAAATATAGAATCGCCGAAGAAGAGTAAATACGACAAAAACAAGGAAGAAGAAGAGGAAAAACCGCAGAATTTTGACATAGTACCAACCGACCTTATAATTGCCAAACAGCGTAATGGTCCTGTCGGCGTTGTAAAGCTGCAAAGAGTAAATAAATACGCCAAATTTGTGCCATTAACCAAGGAAAATCAGGCTTGATAAAAACCTGAAATATGATAAAATAAGTTATAGGAGAGAATATGGCTTTTATAGATGACTATGATTTTAACCACTTAAAAAATGAGGCAGAAATACTTGTAATAAGAGAAATGGAACAACAGCTTAAATCTGAAGGCGGAGATATGTGCAAATGCAATGACTGTATTGTTGATATTGCCGCAATAGCGCTTAACACTGTAAAGCCCTTGTATCGTTTTTCTCTTTTGGGGACATTGTATGCGTCTCAGGCAATGACAGAACAGTCTTACGCAGACAGCGTAAAAAAAGCGGTAAACTTTGCAATCAAAAAAGTAAAGAAAAACCCGTCACACGATTAATAGCTGCTATTTGTTATTTTAAAAGATCGTGCCGCAAAATATTTTGTACCGATAAATAAGATCTAACTTGCAGCGATGTAAAAGATTCGCTTTTAGGCTGCCTGCGGTAATCTTCCAGGGTTTTATTGTATAAGCTTAGGGGTATTCGCATTACGGCTACTTCGTTATCCCTAATTCCATCGATATGAAACTCTATACCTTCAGGACCATTGCAGTAGTACCATACATTTACATCTTTATCTGGATAATTTTCTTCTGCTTTGGCATAAAGATAAGATTTTAATGTTTCTATAATAACAGGCTCCAGATTGTCTTTTATTACAGCCAGGCGGTCTGTCATTTCCGGAAAACCAATTACAACTTCATAATTAAGATTTTCTTTTTTTCGGTAAAATTCGCCGCGTTCCATTTCCGGCAGAACTTCCATTTTTAATTTCTTTGAATCCCATTTAATCATAATCTTGTATTCCGGTTTGTGTCTTTTGTCGCAGCCGGAACAATCATAACTCATAAAAGAGCCGTTTAAAATTTTATCGAGCTCTTGCGGATTTGCGTCAAGATCGATTTCTTCGTCGTATTCGATTGTAAGATTATTGCCGCATGGGCAATTAATGTTTTGTTTCATGTGTTAATTCCCCCTATCTACGGATAAAATATAATATGTCTCCGAACAACGCGAAGACCATTAGACAAAGAATAATTG
>JAITUR010000042.1 GCA_031286205.1 Treponema sp. | reverse complement strand
TTGATCGGCGAAATCCGGCGGGAAGCGGCGGTTTTTTACGAATTAACCGGGCTTGGTCAGGAATGGAACGACAAGGGCAGCCCCGAAGAACGGGTTCTGGAACTTATACGGCAAAGATTGGAAAATATGGAAGACGATCCTCGCCTGTCGGATATTGCGGAAACCCTCAAAATGGACAACAAGGATATTGGCAGCGCTTATGGAAATCTTGCCAAAAGCGGCATTTTGTCGATGGACGAAGAAAAAAAAATAAGAATAACTTTACCGATTGATATTTTTAAAGACCCTGTCAAAAACCCGTTTTATGCAAAATTTGCAATAATAAGAAGTTTGATAAAAAAATATTTAGCTGCGGAAGGCGGGCTTCTTGCGGAAGCAGAACTTGATGATGCGGAAAAAGAACATATAGCGACTATCGCAAAAAAACGCGGCGCAGGCAATGCCGCTTTCCGTCAAGTCGAAAGGGAAACTGTTGTTTATACTTTTACTGCCGCACAGGACGGCTCTGTCCCTGCAGAAGAAGCGGCAGCGGCTCTTAAAGCGGCAGGGATCACCGGAGACGAAATCGGCACGCTGACCCAGTCAATGCTGGAAGACGGCAGTTGGAAAGGTAAAACATTCAGGGCGTACAATGTAAAAACACCGCCCGTCCGCCTTACTCCGGGGCGCAGTAATCCTTATGCAAAATTTTTGGAAAATGTAAAAGATAAATTGGTCTCGCTTGGCTTTGAAGAATTCGATGGTCCTGTTGTAGAAACAGAGTTTTGGAATTCCGATGCCCTTTTTATGCCGCAGTTTCATTCGGCGCGCGATATTCACGATGTTTACAGCATTGCCGATCCAACCGTTAAACCGGGACAACCGGATAAAATTGCACAGGCAAAATCGATAGACGAGCTCTTTCTTTCCAATATTGCTGGCGCGCATGAGAATGGCGGCAAGACAGGCAGCCGCGGCTGGAACTACGGCTTCGATCGCGATTTTACAAAGCGGCTTATTCTTCGTTCTCAGGGGACAGTGCTTTCCGCAAAGCAGCTTCCTACTGCAAAAGTCCCGGGCAAATATTTTGGCATTGCCCGTTGTTTCCGCTACGACCGTGTAGATGCAACCCACCTGCCGGACTTTTACCAGACCGAGGGAATTGTACTTGGAGAGAATGTCAATCTGCGCACGCTTTTGGGAATGCTGGAAATGTTTGCCTGCGAAGTTGCAGGCGCAAAAGAAGTTAAATATGTACCGGGATATTTTCCGTTTACAGAACCGTCGGTGGAAGTTCATATTAAACATCCGGTGTTGGGCTGGTTCGAGCTAGGCGGCTCCGGCATCTTCCGCCCGGAAGTAACGGAAAGCCTTGGCGTAAATGTACCCGTTGCCGCATGGGGAATTGGAATTGATCGCATGGCATTAATGGCGCTGGGTCTTAACGACCTTCGCGAATTGTTCAGCCACGATATAGAGAATGTACGGTTAAGGCGGGCAAAGGCGAGTTAGCGTAGCGGCTCGTTATCAAAGCAGCAAAGCAAGTATTCCCAAATTCAAAATTATAGTATAGAATAGAGTTATGAATGATATTTCCGGCATAAAACAGGAACTTGATGAAATCACCAAAGTTATTGCAGATACTGTCCCTCCTGTATAAAAATTCGGCATATTATTGTATAATTTATACATGAAAAAAGTTTATCCTATAGAACGCTACGGCTACGATTTTATTCCTGTCGAATATTTGCCTGCCGGAGCAGATGAATACTGGATGCGCGATGCGCAGAATTCAGAACTGTTTGGCAACCGAAACTGGCGGCGGCTAAAAGAAAGCGAAATCGAAACCCTGGAAAAAAACAGAAACCATTGCTCTGACTGGAAAGATTTTTTTGTATGCGATCCTTTCGATCCAACATTAATAAAAGACAGTAGTTTTTACGGACTTGTCCGGATTGGAACTTTACAGCCGCAAGCCTTAAAGCATCACGATTTTTGCCTGCCTGTAGGAATTCGGAGCAGTACAATAATTTCCTGCGATATTGGCAATAATACGGTTATTCATAATTGCGCGTATATTTCTCATTATATAATCGGGGATAATTGTATGCTTTCCGAGGTTAACGAAATGCAGGCAACCAACCACTCGAAGTTTGGCAATGGCATTGTAAAGGACGGCGAGGACGAAGATGTGCGCGTCTGGATCGATGTACAAAACGAAGCAGGCGGCCGTTCGATTTTGCCGTTTCAGGATATGATTGCCGCCGATGCCTATCTGTGGGCAAATTACCGTGACGATACTGTGCTGGTAAAAAAACTGGCGGAGATTACGCAAAAAGAGTACGGAAATTTACGCGGAGCGTATGGAACAATTGGAACGGGCACTGTAATAAAAAGCTGTAAAATTATTAAAGATACAGCGGTGGGAGAATATGCCTACATAAAGGGTGCAAACAAAATTAAAAATGTTACTATTTTATCTTCCGCCAAAGAGCCGACACAGATAGGCGAAGGTGTAGAAATGGTGAACGGCATTGTTGGTTACGCCTGCAATGTTTTTTACGGCTGTAAGGCTGTGCGTTTTGTTATGGGCAGGAACAGCAATTTAAAATACGGAGCGCGCCTTATTCACTCGGTACTTGGGGACAATTCTACCGTGTCTTGCTGCGAAATCCTTAACAATTTAATTTTCCCTGTCCATGAACAGCATCATAACAATTCGTTTTTAATAGCCAGCCTTATTCAGGGTATGTGCAATATGGCGGCGGCGGCTACAATTGGCAGTAATCACAACAGCCGCGCCAATGACGGCGAGATCAGGGCTAACCGCGGTTTCTGGCCGGGACTGGCTGTAAGTTTAAAACATTCCAGCGTGTTTGCTTCGTTTGTAATTATCAATAAAGGCGAATACCCTGCGGAACTGAATATTCCGCTGCCGTTTTCGCTTGTTAATAATAATGTATTTAAAAACCGGCTGGAAGTAATGCCCGCATATTATTGGATGCACAATATGTATGCGCTGGAACGCAATTCCTGGAAAACAAAAAACCGGGATAAGCGAAAAGTAAAAGTACAACATATAGAAATTGATTATCTTGCGCCGGATACGGCAGAAGAAATAATCCGTGCTATTTCATTTTTACAGGAACGCCTGAATGAATGTAATGCAAATGGGCACATGAAAAAAGACCCCGATACCGGCGTAATAAAACATATCCATTGCCGCCATTTTGAGCGCAGTAAAAGAGAGCAGGTTATTGTTAAACCTCTGGAAGCTATAGAGGCATATCGCCAAATGCTGCACTACTATGCCGTTAAAAAAATTGCGGTTTTCTTTGACAACCACCCCGATCTGGATTACAAAAGTTTATGCAAACTGTTACAGGACGGCGGCGAACGAATTACGGATTGGGTTAACATTGGCGGACAGATTGTTCCGGCTTTCCGTGTAGACGAATTGCGGCGCGAAATAGGGGAAGGCAAATATAAAAACTGGAACGAGATCCACAAGGTGTATGATTCTTGGGACGAAACATATCAGTTAGATAAATGCCGTCATGCCTGGGCAGTACTGGAATTTCTTGGCGCAGAATTTGCAAACGAGCTTGCCGCAGTGCTGGAAACCCGCCGCTGGATAGACAGTAAAATTTTCGAAAGCAGGGAAAAGGATTACAAGAATTCGTTTAAACAAGCCACCTTCCGTAATCAGGAAGAAATGGAGCAAGTACTGGGCAAACCGGAAGAAAACTCATTTATCCGCTTAATCAACAAAGAAAGCGATGACTTTGCAAAGTTGATAGAGCGGGCAAGGGCACGGGTTTGATCCCGGAAAAAATCAACCCAGCCCGGATTTCCTTCTGGTATAAACATCGTAGAAAACTGCTAAAATAAGAACCAGGGCTTTAACTACATATTGCAGGTGATTACTCATGTTCATAATTACCATTCCGTTGTTGATTGCCGCCATGACAAGACCGCCGATGATAACACCGACAACAGTGCCGATACCGCCGCCTGCAGAAACACCGCCTATATAACAAGCTGCAATGGCATCAAGCTCAAAAAGATTTCCCGACTGGGGCAAGGCGCTGTTCATGTATCCTGTAAAAACAACTGCCGCAAGACCGGTTAGTCCGCCCATAAAACAGAATACAATAAATATTACCATCTCCGAATTAATACCGGAAAGTTTTGCCGAACGAGGGTTGCCGCCTACAGCGTAAATGTATCTGCCAAAAACCGTGTTTTTTAATATAAAATGAAAAGCAAATATCGTTATACCCAAGACAAGTACAATAATGGGCAATCCCCGGTCTCGTGCAAATCTTTCTGCAAGCCCAAGAACAAGTACGCTGATTATTACAAGTTTAGTAATAAACAAGGGCAGGGGAGCCACTTCAAAATCATTATCAATTTTTTTCTTGCGTCCAATAAAACTTGCTACAAAGAAAAATGCCAATATAATAATAGCGGCTATAAAGGATAACGGCAAATAAGGACCTATTTTTTTGGTTTTTAATACTTCGTCTAAAACCCCGGTAGCCATAAGCGAATAACCTGTATCACTAAGACTTACAGGAGTGGGTGCACCGGTGCTGATACTGGTAACAATATATGTTAAACCCCGGAAAAGCAGCATGCCGGAAAGAGTTACAATAAACGCCGGCATTTTCCCGAAAGCAACCCAAGAACCCTGGTACGCGCCAATCACAACGCCCATTGCAATTGATGCCAATATCGTTATAACCATTGCAATACCGGACGGCATCCACGGGATACCGGTTAAAAGATTATAAACCATTGCACTTAATGCACCCACAAAAGCACAGACAGCCCCGACAGAAAGATCGATATTTTGGGTAATGATAATCATTACCATTCCTACTGCAAGAATTAGTACATAACTGTTCTGAAAAAAGATATTAATAAAATTACGCGGATAAAGATTAACCCCATTTGTTAATACGGCAAAGATAATCATAATAACAACCAGCATAATAAACATGGAATAATTTCTGATATTGTTTTTAATCAGAGATTTCACATCAGTTGTGTGCATTGTTTTATCGCTCATACAGTCCTCCTACAACGCATCGGTTTTTACCCTACCAATGCCAAGTGCATTATTTTTTCCTGGGTTGCTTCGTCTTTATTAAGCTCCCCTTTTATTTTTCCTTCGTTCATTACATATATTCTGTCCGCCATGCCAAGAGCTTCCGGTAATTCCGAGCTTACCATTATGATGCTCTTTCCGGCGGTAATCATCTCGTTCATAATTCCGTAAATTTCCGTTTTAGCGCCAATGTCGATACCTCTTGTAGGCTCGTCAACAATTAAAATTTCCGGGTCTGTCATTAATGCCTTGCTGACAGCCACTTTTTGCTGATTACCGCCGGACAGATTTCGTACATACTGGTTAATTGACGGGGTTCTGATTTTAAGTTCATTGCGATAATGTTCGGCTATTTTAATTTCTTTTTGATTATCTATTACGCCAAAGCTGGAAATCTTGCCTAAACTGGAATGGGTTATATTGGTTTTTATATCTTGAATCAAAATAAGACCAAGGCTTTTGCGATCTTCGGAAATATAACCAAGACCGGAACTGATAGCTTCGCGCGGATTATTAAAATTTTGCCTTTTGCCCTTTATGTATAATTCGCCTTCGCTATGAAACCCGTAGGATCTGCCAAAAAGACTCATCATAAGTTCTGTGCGCCCGGCTCCCATTGGTCCGCAAAAAGCCAAAATCTCGCCCTTGCGTAAATAAAATGACGCATTATCTATAACTTTAATATCGTGATAATCCGGATGGTAAACCGTCCAGTTTTTAACTTCCATTAGAGTATCCCCGGCAGATGATTTTCTTTCCGGGAAACGCTGGGTAAGATCGCGCCCTACCATATCTTTTATAATCATTTCTTCTGTAAGATTGGATTCTTTTACATCATAAGTAGTAATAGATTTACCGTCACGCAAAATGGTAACGGAATCGGCAACTTTTAAAACTTCGTTTAATTTATGGGAAATCATAACAAGGGTAATTCCCTGTTTTTTAAACTCCAGCATAAGGTTTAGGAGTTTGTCGCTTTCATCATCGTTAAGGGAAGAAGTAGGTTCGTCTAAAATAATAAAATCGGTTTTTTTGGAAAGAGCACGGGCAATTTCTACAAGCTGCTGTTTCCCTACGCCAAGTTTGCTTACAATGGTTTCCGGCGTTTCGTTAAGACCTACAATGTTAAGATATTTTTTAGATTCTATTAAATATTTGTCCCAGTTAATTATTCCAAACTTGGTCTCCATGTGACCAAGAAACATATTCTCGTATATGGATAGATACGGACTTAACGCCAATTCCTGATGAATAATGGCAAGCCCTTCTTTTTCACTATCTTTGACACTGCTGTAATTTGTTTCGTGTCCTTTAAATTTAACAATTCCCTCGTAAGAGCCTTTTGGGTAAACACCGCTTATAACGCTCATAAGGGTAGATTTTCCTGCGCCGTTTTCGCCGCAGATAGAATGGATTTCGCCCTTTTTAATTTTTACATTAACATTCTCCAGGGCAATGACACCAGGAAATTCTTTGGTTAAGTTTTCTATTTCTAATATATATTCACTCATATAAATCTCTTGGCTTTTGTAAAAATGAGCAGCCGGATTTCTCTGGCTGCTCATTATATTACCATTTATTTAAGCTGTTCTGCCTGAGCATCAGAGTAAAATCCTGCATTTACAGGAACATTGATATTGTTTTTTGTAACAAGAATGGGATCTAAAAGCAATGTTTTAACATTGCCGGTTCCGGTAAAGCCGATTGCTTCGAGGTCCCCGGTAGCCAAAACGGTGCCGGGAATATCTACGGTTTCGCCTTTGATAAGCTGATCTGCAAGCAATACTGCCGCTTCAGCCAATTTTGCTGTGTCTTTAAACACGGTGCTATACTGTTCGCCGTTCTTAATGGAAAGAGCTGAATCGAATTCCGCATCCTGACCGGTTACTATAGGCAAGCTGCCCTGATATTTTGCATCGGCTTTGCAGGCTTCCAGAAGAGCGCGAGCCAATGTATCGTTGGGGGCAAGAATGGCATCCAGGGTAACATTGCGGGCATCGCCAATAAGGAGAGCTTCCATGCGGCGCTTTGCAACTTCCGGCATCCAGTTTTCGGTAGCAATCTGCTGGAAAGCAGAATCTGTATAGTGCTTTGGCGCAGGTCCTACAACCACGAGTGCACGGCTGTTAATGTAGGGAAGAAGAACATCCATAGCACCCTGGAAGAAGAAGTTAGCATTCGCATCTGTGGGGGATCCTGCAAACAAGGTGATATATCTGGGGGAAGCGGCAGTGGCGGAGGCAAGATTTAAGCCGTCGACAATGCTCTGACCCTGAAGTGTACCAACTTTGTAGTTGTTAAAGGTAATAAAATACTCATAATTATGAGTTCCCTGAATAATGCGGTCGTAAGCAATTACAACAGCGCCATCTTGCTTTGCTGTGGTAACAGCGGCTCCAACACCTTCGCTAATGTTACCAATAATTAAAGCTTTTGCGCCCTGTGTCAGGAAGCTCTGAATCTGCTGATTCTGAATTGCCTGATCCGCATTTGCCCACTGAACTGCTGCTTTATAACCAAGTGTTTCAGCTTCCAGCTTAAGTTGGTTACCGTCTTTTACCCAGCGTTCAACATGGGTTTCCGGCATGGCAATACCAATATCAATTTTGCCGCCGCCGCAACTGATCATGAATGATGCAGCCAACAATACAGTCAATAAGACCGCTGTTAATTTTTTCATATTTTTCCTCCAAAAAATAATTTTCTTTAAAAATAATACCCAAAAATTAAAAAATATGCAAGTTGTACTTGTCGAAAAATCGTTAGTTTTCTATAATAATATATGCCAAAAATAGAAGTAAACGAAGAAAGTTTTTATACCCTCGCAGGAAAGCCCGGCGGCTGGAAAAATAGGGACGAATTTGAGGAAAATTTAACCTGTGCCAAGGCGGAATTGGACGAAGACAGCGATAAAAGCCTGCCTGCCGGCGAAAGAACACTAAAAATCGAGTTAAATGACACCAATCGCCCCGATCTTTGGGGGACTGCCGGCTGCGCCCGACAGCTTAAAATTTACAATGGCGGACAGATGCCAAAATACGGTTTTTTCTCCCGTTCCGGGGACATTAAAAATGCAAAATATAAGGTAAAAGCCGATAAAAGCGTTAAACAGGTACGCCCTTTTATAGCAGGTTTTGTGGCAAGCGGGAAAACCATTACAGACCCATTGCTAAAGGATATAATCCAAACCCAGGAAAAACTTGCCTGGAATTACGGCAGAAAACGGCGCAGTATTTCTATGGGCGTGTATCGAACTTCGTTAATTAAGTGGCCTATTATTTATAAGGGAGTAGACCCCGATGCCGTTTCTTTCGAACCCCTGCAATGGGAGGGGAAAATCTCCCTGCGAGAAATCCTGCGGCAGCACCCCAAGGGCAGGGAATATGCCTTTATTTTGGAAAAAGAGCCGGTTCACCCCCTGCTGACAGATTCCGAAGGGGTCGTTCTTTCCTATCCGCCAATCATCAATTCCAGTGATTTAGGCGCTGTTCAGGTTGGCGACGACAATATTTTTATTGAGCTGACGGGCACGGATTTGCCCTCTCTTGTTTTGACTGCTTCCATAGTTGCCTGCGACCTTGCGGACAATGGCTTTAGTATCGAACCTGTAGAATTTGAATTCGATTACGATACCCCCTTTGGCAAGAAACTTGTTACCCCTTATTATTTTCAGGAGCCTGTTTTCTGCTCCCTCTCCAGAGTTGAACGCTTCCTTGGCGAAAAACTGACAGCCGATGAATGTGTAAAAGCGCTTGCGCGTATGGGCGTAAAAGCGGAGGCGGTATCTGATGCAGAAAAAGGTATAGATGCCGTTACAGGGAAGGCGTACAGCAAAACCGAAGGCGTGCGCGCATGGCCGCCGGAGTACCGCAACGATTTTCTTCATGCCGCCGATATTGCCGAAGATGTTATGGTTGGCAGGGGTTTAGGCTCGTTCAAACCGGAGCGCCCCGCCGATTCTACCATTGGACGATTACTGCCGATTACCCTTTTTAGCAGACAGGTAAAAGAGTTATTGATCGGGCTGGGTTATCAGGAAATGATTTATAACTACTTGGGCTCCCGCAAGGATTTAGTCGAAAATATGAACGGAGACGGCGGCAGGATAATCCGCATTTTTAACCCGATGTCGGAAAATTACGAATATGTCCGCGACTCGGTTATTGCCTCGCTTATGTCCAGCGAATCGATTTCCGGCAGGTCTGTCTTTCCGCATAAAATTTTCGAAGTCGGCAAAGTTGCCTGGCTTGACGATAAGGAAAACTACAAAAGCATAACACATCAATTTGCAGGATTTTTACACGCCGGCACAGAGGCAAGTTTTAACACGGCAGCCGCCGAGCTTCAAACGCTTTTTTACTATTTGTCGCTGGATTACGATGTAGAAGAATCGAGCGACCCCCGTTTTATTCCGGGCAGGGCAGCCGCTCTGGTTCATGGCGGAAAACCCGTCGGCGTTTTTGGCGAGCTTCACCCCCAGGTTCTGGAAAATTGGGG
>JAITUR010000112.1 GCA_031286205.1 Treponema sp. | reverse complement strand
TCGGCTTTTATAAATCCTTTTTCAAAATCTGTGTGGATAGCCCCTGCTGCTTTTGGCGCGGTGTCTCCCGCGCGGATTGTCCATGCGCGGCACTCGTCTTCGCCGGTGGTAAAAAATGTACGAAGCCCAAGCAGTTTGTAAGCAGAGTGGATAAGCGCGGAAAGCCCTGTTTCTTTTAATCCAAGGTCTTCCAGGAATGCCTGTTTTTCTTCCGGGTTTTCTAGGCTTGCCAAGTCCGCTTCGAACTTGCCGCAAATACTGATTGCCTCTGTGCCTTCGGCTTGCGCGCGTTTTTTTACAGCTTCGATATACGGGTTGGCGGTATCTTTAATCGCTTTTTCATCTATATTGCAAACATATAATTGAGGTTTGGCTGTAATAAAATGGCAGTCGTATATCGATGCTTTTTCTTCTGCGGTTAAATCCAGCGAACGCACTCCGTGCGCATTTTCCAAAGCAGGTTCGATTTTATCCAATACGCTGATAACAAACTCGGCGTTTTTCTTTTCCGCCTGATTTTTTAAAGTTTTTTCCGCGCGCTCCCGCCGTTTGGCAAGAGTTTGCATATCGGTAAGGGCAAGCTCGATGTCGATTGTTTCCATGTCGGAAGCAGGATCGATCTTGTCGCTGACATGGAGTACTTCGCTGTCTTCGAAACAACGGACAACATGAATATATACTGCGCTGTCACGGATATTGGACAAGAATTGATTACCAAGCCCGTCTCCCCGGGATGCGCCCTTTGCAAGCCCCGCAATGTCAACAAATTCCATAGTTGTATAGACCGTCTTTTTTGGGACAAAAATCGCAGACAGCTTTTCCAGGCGAGGATCGGGAACATTAATTACTCCGATATTTGCCTTAACAGTGCTGGACGGATATTTTGTCGTTTCCACAGGAGTGGAGCAGAGCGCTGAAAAAATTGTAGACTTGCCGACATTGGGCAGTCCAACGATACCGCAATTTAGTGCCATAAAGAAAGTATATTATTTAGAATAAAACTTGGCAAGGCTTAGTTCTGTTTGTTAACCGGAGCAGTCAGCCGATCCGAAATTGATAAAAACAAATCGGTTAATAAAGGATCAAAGTGAGTGCCTTTTCCGTCTTGAATGATTTTTATTGCTTCTTCGTGGGAAAATGCTTTTTTGTATGGTCTTTCGGAAATTAAGGCATCGTAAACATCGATTATTGCCATAAGGCGGGCGGGCAGCGGGATGTCTTCTCCGGCAATTTTATATGGATAACCTGTGCCGTCCCATTTTTCGTGGTGGTAAACCGCAAAAATATATGCATTGTCCAAAAAATCGCTTTCGCCGGTCTTTTTTTGAATTTCTTTAATAATTTCTCCGCCAAAAATAGCGTGCTTTTTCATTGTTTCGAACTCATCGTTGGTAAGTTTTCCGGGTTTGCGCAAAATAATGTCGTCTATCGCGATTTTTCCGACATCATGGAGCTGCGCCGACATTACCATCTGTTCGATATTCCAGGATTTAGTTTTTTCGCTGTATAAATCTTTTTTTATTAATTCGTCAATGATGATTTTTAACTGCCTGCTTGTTCTGCTGATATGCCCGCCTGTTGTGTCGTCGCGGCGCTCGACAAGTTCTGCGATTGTTTCCATAACAGCGTTTTTTAGCTCGACAATGGTTTTTGTTTTATCGCGTACCATTTCTTCCAGATTATCATTGTAATCCCGGAGTTCTTCTTTTTGATTTTCTATTTCTTTATTGGCGGAAATAAGGTTTTCGTTTAATTTGTTTATTTCGTATGTGTTAATAAATGTTTTAACTACACTGTTATAATGCAGTATTTTTGCGGCAAAAATAATGGTAAATATAGTAAGTACAAAAGACTGCATGCTTAAATAATTATCGATAGGCATATTGTGCTGTATGAGCGTAACATTAATTACACTTAAAGTAGATAATAAAAACAATGTTGCAAATGTAATAAAAACCCCCGGTCTAAAATCCGGCGAAAAGGTTAATAAAATAAATGCAATAGAAAATGTAACAGGTATTTGATAAGCCGCTTCTACAGACCGCATATCGAAAGAATATAAAACATAATTGCTTGCTACAAATAAAAGACATAAAGCCCACAAGACTTTTTTGCTTTTTCCCTGAAAAATAAAAATAGATATATTAAATAAAACAAAAATAGCCAGTTCCATATTATTGCGCAGCGAAAATACTACTTCGCTCTTAAAACTACCTTCTTTATAATAATAAAAAATTGCGCTAAAAACTTTGAACAGAAATGCAATAAGCGACAATACTCTGACTCTAAGGACGGTGCCCTTTAGTTGAAAATCATCGAATTGCTCTTTTAACTCTGCAGGGACAGGTGTAATTATTTTAGAGAACAATGATTTCTTTAAATTTATCATAGTAAGATTATATCATTGTTTTTAGGAACAGGGATAGTAACCCTTGACACTCTTGCCATGAAATGACATAATTTTGCAATGGGTAAAAACCCGCCTTGTTAAAAATATAAATGTTTTCGAACACTCTAATATGGGGAGACAATATGTCATACAAAGCAAGCGAGAATCGATACGAAGAAATGAAATATCGCAGATGCGGAAGAAGCGGGTTAAAGCTGCCCGAGATTTCTCTTGGGCTTTGGCACAATTTTGGCCAAACCGACGATTTTGAAAAGGGGCGCAAGACAATTCTTACCGCTTTTGACGCAGGTATATGTCATTTTGATCTTGCCAACAATTATGGGCCGCCGCCGGGTTCGGCTGAAGCAACTTTTGGAAAAATCCTTAAAAAAGATCTTGCGTCATATCGGGACGAAATTATTGTCTCTACCAAAGCCGGTTATGATATGTGGCAGGGTCCTTATGGAGAATGGGGAAGCAGAAAACATTTAATTGCAAGTTTAAACGCAAGCCTTAAACGAATGAAGCTGGATTATGTCGATATTTTTTACAGCCACTGCCCCGATCCTGACACTCCAATAGAGGAAACGATGGGCGCATTGGCTGATATTGTACGACAGGGCAAGGCATTGTATATCGGCATTTCCAATTATGATATCGAACAAAGCGCAAAGGCAATTTCCGTTTTAAATACTTTGGGTGTTCCCTGTCTGATACATCAGGCAAGCTATTCAATGTTAAACCGCAGAATAGAAGACGGATTACTCGATTTTCTTGAAAAAGAGGGGACAGGCTGTATTTGTTTCTCGCCTCTTGCGCAGGGCTTATTAAGCGGGCGTTATCTGGACGGCTCTTTTCCTGTGGGTTCACGCGCTTTTCGCAGTGTTTTCCTGAAATCGGAGACACTTGCGCCTGCTCTTTTAAAAAAGCTTAATGACCTGAATGATGTAGCACAGGAAGGGGGCAGATCCCTCTTTGTGCTTGCAATTCAGTGGATACTGCGAGATAACCGCAGTACATCGGTATTAATTGGAGCAACTTCTTCCGAGCAGCTTCAGGAAAATCTTACAGCTTTGTCCTACCCGCCGCTTTCCACCGAAGAATTGGAAAAGATAGAAGAAATCCTAATAATGTCCTGATTTTGGGGTTGACACTTTTCCGGTTTTTTGGTAATGTATGAATAAGCGCGGGAATAGCTCAGTGGTAGAGCGCGACCTTGCCAAGGTCGATGTCGCGGGTCCGACTCCCGTTTCCCGCTATTTGGAACCCTGACCTTTAACGATCCGGGTTTTTGTTTGTTATATTATAAGAAACAAAAGCAGGGGGTTGTAAGATTGACCAATAAAATAACATCTTTTCTCTTTTTATTTATCTTTATTTTAGTGTTCCCAATTTATACCGAATCCCCGCCCGAGGAAGAAGATACGCTGGAATGGGTATTGCTTTTCGAAGAATTATTAAGCATGGATGAACTTCCCAAAATAGGAGACACTTTTTTAGATGAACTAGATGAAGATGAAGAAAATAATGATATTCTTAGCATGGAAGACAGTTATAGGGAAGAAAAAGAAGAAGATTATAGCGAAGAAAATGCTCTTGCAGAAGAACTCTTTATGGAAGATGAAGAAGATTATTTCTTTTTCGAAGGACCCAATCTTATTTTTGAAGTCCCTGTTTTCGAAACCCGTTCCTTCGACGAGTTATTCCCGGGTTTTACTGTGTATCAAAGAAGAATGGCCTTTAGTAATAATGGAATGAGATATTTTTTTACAAAGAACAGCCCGTCAAGAATTACACCAAATCCGGATTTGGAAATAAATCTTTTTTCCAGTATAATGGAAAAAAATCCTTCTCATCTTATCGAAGCTTTGGTGGTAGTGCCGTATAACGAAAAAGAGTTCGATTTACTTGATATTTTTAACGCGCTTGGAAGAATTGGTAATATTAAAGATTATTATATACCTATAAATAACCACGAATATTATCCTTTTACAGAATCTACCCGGCTTGTAAGTAATCGCAACAGAAGGGCTATCCCCGATCCTTTGCCCGCAGATAATCTTCCTTTTTCCGAAACAATATATGCTCGTCTTAACGAGGTTAATATGGGAAACCTTTTTCTTAGAATTGATACTTCTGTAAGTATGTATGGCTTAACATATAGAATTACAAATTTTACAGATATTCTTTATTATATTGTTCCTGTTATGAAAGCGGAAAGATATTTAACAATTATTTATCTAGAACCTATTAAGGAAGGTGTACTTATATACAGTTTAACGGGGTTTTATTTACCAAACTTTATTGCCGAAAGGGTTAATATTACTTCGAGTGTTAATAGACGAGTCCAAATATTTACCAACTGGATTGTCGACGGTTTAAAAAATCAGGTAAGTAATTAAAGCAACATTAAAATTATGTTATCTTTTATTCAGTATAACTTCGTTAATTTCATTGTCTACAAAATCTAATGCCCAGGGTTCTGTAAAAATCAATTTAATTCTATTACCCCTGGTATCAATCTGGATTTTGACATCATCAGAAAGGAAGTCGTCGATACTTTCGGAAATGTCTACTGTGATAGAGTAATCGTTGCCAATAGTGTATTCGGGGGAATTTGCCGCCTCCATTGTAATAAGCTCCCATAATTGATCTTTAGTAAACATTCCTCCAAGTTCCGGCGAAATTGCTAAAACATCCAAAAACTTGCCCATATCCATTTTTACAGCCATGGTTATTTTATCCGAACCTCTTGGCAATTCCATAAAAAAGGTTATTTTCATAGAGAAGTTCGATATTCCAAAATCGTCAAAAGAAGGCATAGGCATATCGACTGAACCTTCCCATTTTCCGACCAGTTGGCTGTTGGAGGTAATGTCTCTCCATTGCTGCCCCCATACAAAAGTTTGCGAAACTAATCCAAAAATAAAAAAAGCTGCTATAAAACGAAGGTTTTTCATATAATTTCTCCTTAGACTTATTATAATACGAAATTGCGGTTTTGGCTACAATTTACATAGAGCCGCTTAGGGACTGATTATCGTTCCAAAAAAATCTTCGCCTTTAAGAATTTTTCTTAGATTATCCAGGTTTTTTCCTGCAGAACAAATTACTTTAAGTCCGATTTTTTCCGCATGACGGCTTGCTACAGGATCGAACGGGACATTTTTTCCGGGAACCCATTCGTCGCCGACCATGGCACGGAAATCCGCCCATGAAATTTTGTCTATAGGTTGAGCGTTTGGATCTATCTTTGGATCTGCCGTGTAAACTTTTTCTATGTTAGATAAATTAATAACGGCATCCGCCTTAAACCGCTCCGCTAAAAGAACTGCATCAAAATCGGTCGAAAAGCCGGGTTTCCATCCGGCGGCAACAAGAACACGCCCTATAAAAGGCGGTACTTCCATTGGATTTGTTATAACATCCTGTATAGCCCATTCACTCATTACTGCTTTTATAAACTGCGCGTTTAGCCGTGTTGCCATAATTCCTATCCAGTCGGCTTCTTCGTTTTTTATACCGGGATTTATTTCGCGGCACGCATTTTGATACTGCCGTGCCGGTCCGCCGCCGCCAACAACAAAAATAAAACGGCGGTTAGAATCGGCTTTTAGGAATTCGCCAATAAGACCGGAAAATTTTTTTACAAAATCAATATCAACATTATCGGGGGCAACAATTGATCCGCCCAAAGAAATTACTGTTATCATATTTACCTTTCCTTTTATACCTCTAATGCACTGTTAATGTGCATATACTCCTGAAATTGTAATGTCTCCCCACAAACTTGTATAAGATTCCAGCCCGCCTGCCGCTTCTTCCCAAATATTTTGCAAAGAGTAAGTTTGATTCCGCGATACTAACCGTCCTTGCCTGTCCATTCGGGTAAGAATCTGTTCGCCCCATGAAAATGCTATGCGTTGGTTATCCAAATTGCCAAAATAATAATTTACATGATCTTCTTTTACAGGAAATGTTGCCGGCGCCGCTCCGGAACCCAGGGCAGGATCAACCGGAACCCAGCCAAAGCCATCGATCCAAAATTCTGTCCAATAATGGCGTATTGTTTGTCCATTACGATCTATAAGTACGCCTGCTACAGGAACGCATGGAATTCCCGAAGCTCTCATTAAAGAAGTGTAAAGAAGCGCAGAGGAATAAGAATCGGCGCGTTTCTGGTTAATTGCAGAAACAGCATTTCCGTGCGGCATGGATTCTGAAATATTAATATTGTTAATTATCCAGTCGTATATCATTCTTGCTTTAAGATACGGATTTTGCTCCCTTCCCATAATAGTTTCTGCGGTGGATAATACCAATGAATTAGTCGAAGGAATTAAATTTGAACTTTGCGTATAATGCGCGGAAAGCGGAGTATCTATTTTTCCAACAGACATTGGTCTTATTACAGTTTCTACCGAATAAACTTCTACCTGATACGAAATTTTTATTGAATGATTCATGCCTGTTGCAAGGTTATCCAGTTTATAAAGATTTAAACCGCGGTATCTTTCTATAAAAGGGTTTGCGTTACGCGAAACAAGCGTAATATTTCTTTGCGACGGGCTGGATGCCGGTATAGGAACCCACAAATACAGCGAATTCGGCTGCGATGCCTCCAGTACCCGGATATCAACGGAGTAACTTACCGTGTAACTGCGTTTTCCGGAAAAATTTTTGTTACCCGGCCTGCCGCTTATATCAAAAAAGACAGGACGCGATTTTCCGTTAGGCGTTCTTGCTTCCAGGCTGCCGCTGACAGCTCCGTCAGGTACACGGACAATAATTTCACGAGATGACCATGATTCATAACCCAGCTCGTTTTCGGACACTTCTACAAATTCCGGTTCTCTTACTACAAACGGATTAAAAGATGCCGTATAATCCCACGAAAAGAAAATGCCCGCATTAACCGGATCGCGTGATGCTCCAAAATTAATGCCGGTAATGGTAATAAGAGTGCCTGGCGCGCCTGTCTGCGGGTTAACGGAAATTATATTTGGCTCGGAACCAAGTCCTGTGCCTTCTATCGATCTTGGTACAGAAGCTATATTGGAAAATAAAAGACCATTGCTTTTTTTCCCCTTTACATGAACATAAACAAGCCCGGAATCTCCAAGTTCGGGTACTCTTACCATTATGGAATCGTCCTGCCATAAAAAATACGAAGAACTTGTCGGCGCAATCCCTGCAATTGTAACATAAGATCCGTCGCGCATTTCTCCAAAATTGCTGCCTGTAAGAGTTATAATCTCGCCCATTCTTCCAATTTTTGGATCGATAAACGATATAACCGGAGTTTTTGCATTGCAAGAAATTAAAATTAAAAGAAGTATTGGTAAATAATATATATATTTTATTTTATTCATTGTCCGAATTGGCGTTAACCGGGTTTATTGTAATTATTATTTCTATTGACGAATCTAAAGCCTGATTTGTACCAAGCGGGAAAAAATGAATAGGCTCGTTAAATTCCATTGGAATAGTTTGAATCGATGTATAATAGCTCATTCCTCTTTCTTGATCTTCGATCCAAATCTGACCCTGCGCAACCAGCACATTGCCGCTTCTGCGAATAAAAGGAGTAAATTGTACTGTTACAATAATATTTGAACCTACAAGTTTAATTCCTACAGCTCTGCCCGGAATTGTAGTTTTGCTTTGCGTTTCGTTCCAAACAACGACATTTTCTTCCAGAACTCTTGCGGTAATATCTAAAATGAATGCGCTTCTTCTGTGCCCTGAGTTTTCGCTTCTGCTTGTATGATGATTTTGCGCGCTGCACGGAATTGCCGCAAGAAAAAGTCCAAATAAACCTAAAAGACGAATAGTGTAATTCATTCTATGGTCGTCCCCTCCGTGCCGAAGAATAATCCGCAGACCTAATTATTGTAGGCTCGCCGGATCTGGAAAAATTCCTACTTTCCGGCAGTTGTAAAATAATTATGTCTGTGCCGTTATCAAGATATTGAAGCACACTGTTCATGTCCTGCATATAATCTGCTCCAACAGGCAGCATGGGTATAACATCGTCAGAAGAAAGAGTAAAGTTGGCGTACTCTATCTGATTTGCCTTTTTATTTGTATCAAGGAATCCCGGTAAAAACGCGCCGGTAAAAATAACAAATAATGCCGCTGCTGCCGCTACAATAGGAAGAGGTATGCTTATTCTTCGCCGCCACACACTGTAATTGCGAATATTTCCGCTTTTACGGACAAGTCCTGTTGTACTATACCGCTGCCGGGAAGCAAGTTTTTTCCATACTTTTTCTTTTGAATCTTCCAGAATTTCTACAATTCCGCTTTCTGTGCGTATTGGCGCAGAACCGTCGTTGTTAACGATAGTTCGTTTTTGATCGATAGGAGTATTGCTGGCTCCCTTTCTGAAAAGTTCCTGCACATGTTTGTAGTTTTCCAGCCTTTCCTTGCACTTGGGGCATGCCGCTAAATGGGCTCCCATTTTTTCTTTCCAGGGAGAGGGCAGTTCCCCGTCTAAGTAGATAGAAAGAATTTGCGGATCAGGACACATTTTTACCACCTTGCTCGTTTGATCTATCGTCTAAAATTGCGGCAAGCCGTTCTCTGGCTCTAAACACCCGGACTTTAACATTTCCTTCGCTTATGCCAAGCACCCTGCCAATTTCTTTATAATTCATTTCTGCATATTCTTTAAAAATTAACACCATTCGTAAATTCTCCGGCAATTTTTCCAGCGCTTTTTGAATCTCTTCGCTTGCTTCTTTTTTTACAAGCGCCGCCTCTCCTGTTTCTACCTGCCTGGTATCTTCCTTAAATGCGCGTTGATACGCCTTCCGTTCTCTGTCTTTTCGTTTTGCGTAATTTAACGCGGCATTTTTTACAACACGGATTAACCAATACTTTGCTTCCTCCGGGTTAACAAAAACCATGTTTTTTTCGTAAAGCCGAAAAAAACTTTCCTGACAAAGATCCTCTGCCGCTTCGGCTGAATTTGTAATTCTAATTGCAACTCTGAACAGGACAGGAAACGCTGAATCGTATAGACGCTTGAATTCCTGCTCGGAATTTCCTGCGCTTGTGTTACTTTCCAATTGTCCTTCTATATTATTAAACAAATTCTTTCCCCAATAAGTTACGCTATTATATTTTCTTCCAACTGGTGCCGGACGGGCTGTCTTCCAATATTATACCACGATCCTTCAGACTTTGTCTTATATTGTCGGCAGCGGCAAAATCCTTTGCTTTTTTTGCCTCGGCTCTTTTGGTTATAAGCTCTTCTATTTCCTGCGCAAATTCATTATCTATATTGATGCTATTCTGCCCGTCTTTGCAGGTT
>JAITUR010000108.1 GCA_031286205.1 Treponema sp. | reverse complement strand
GGCGTTAGCTGCTCATAGATGTTTAAATTGGGAGTGTATTGGTAAAATCTGAAGTTAGATGATTTTTCTTCGCTGTATGTAAGAGCCGGATGCATGATGCCTAAGTGAGCGGTTATGATCAGTAAAGCTAATATCCTGTCGGATATGCGGGGTTGCATTTTCTTGCTCCTTGGAAATAAAATTATTAGAAAATCGGCAAGTTTCCAATTACGCTTAATATATCATCTATGCTTAAATTTTGTCAATATAAATTTAATAATTTTAAAGTTTTATTTTAGCAAAGAGTGGATTATAGTGTAATAATATTAAAATATTCTTAAAATACTAACAAATAAATTTGCTTTTTAACCGTTTTTTTGGCATGAAATCAATCAGCACGAATAAACTAATGCCATGACCGAGAATGGGGAAAATTGTTCATTTACTAAATCTTGCCAACAATCCTCATTGTAATTTCTGCAGAATGTTTTGATGCAATGGGAAGGAAATCCGCAAAACTAACGGGCGACTCTTTCCCTGCTACATCGGACAAAGCCCTTATTACTAAAACGGGAATGGAAAAAAGATTGCAGCAATGAGCAATAGCAGCTCCTTCCATTTCCACCGCGGCAATATCGGGAAACACACTCCTCATTTGAGCTATCCTTTGGGGGTCGTGCATAAAAATATCGCCGGAGCCTATTAAACCCCGTATATGATTCAAGCCGGATGGAAGTATTTTTTCGTTTTTTAATTCGTCTATTGCGTCTTCCGCAAACTTTATATATTTTTCTTCTACAGGAAAAATCTGCGGCTGACCGGGAAGCTGACCCGGCGCATAATTAAACGCGGTAACATCGACATCATGGTAAACAAGGCCGGTAGAAATAATCGCATCGCCCACTTTTAATTCCGGGTGAATGCCGCCCGCAGAACCGGTATTAATAATAAATGCCGGCTTATATTGCTGAATTAAAAGCGCGCAGCCCACAGCGGCAGCCACCTTGCCAATTCCGCACTGTAACAATACAACATCTTTACCTTGTATCTCGCCGGAGAAAAAATTATATCCGCCAATTTTCTGAACATTAAGTTTGTCTGTAGATTCGCGCAGAAGCTCCAATTCTTTTTCCATAGCGCCAATAATTCCAATCATGTTAGCACCCTTAAGTTAAAGAAAAATATTCGCTTATCGGTTTACGCCAATCGCTGTTAACATTGGTTTCTTTGGCTTCCCATTCAAGTATTCTTTTAATGGAAAAATCCCGCTTGTCCTGCGGATTATTGTAATGAACAACCCCAAATCTGCCGCCGCCGATATAACAAATGGCGTCATTGGTTTCCAGATGCTCCGTCTCTGTAATACGGGCAAGTACACAGTCAAAATGCACGGGCTGTCCGCCGTCTTTGTCGCAAATTGCTGTGGTAATATCCGTAATTTGTTTTCCGCACCATTTACAATCCGGGGTAGTAATGGGACTAACCGGAGGTAATTCCGGAGCCGTCCAGCGCGGAGAATCGTGTAAACTTATTTTGTTTTTTTCGAACTTTCCGTCGGTTAAAAGATTTTCCGTCTTTTTTAATTGTTTAGAGAATTTATATTTGTTCTTGCGGTTGTTTCCGCCTTTTCCGCCGCCACTCATTTTTGCCGCCTTCTGTGGTAATATTCATAAGCTCGTTACTTAATACAAGAGCCAGTCTTTGAATAGCGGCATGAAGATATGTCTCATCGTTTATCTGCCGCTGAAGCATTTCCAGCTTTTTGGTATGTAAAGCTTGTTGTATCATCATACACCCTCCGTAAAGGCTGATGCAAGATGGGTAAACGAGTTATTTTGAATAAATACTACATCAAAACGGTTTGACATCTTACTATATTGTCGATTTTCCAAGAGGAAATACTTAGCAGTTTTAATGATTTTTTTCTGTTTTTTCGTATCAATACCATACTTCAGGTCTTCTACCCCATAAAAAGACCAGGCTTTTACCTCGATAAAGACAACTGTTTCCCCATCCAGAGCAATAATATCGATTTCTCCCTCTTTGCAACGGTAATTTTGAACAATTATTTGCATTCCCGCAGCTATTAGGGCAGAAACCGCCTGTTTCTCTCCCTTTTTACCGCGGTCTACATTAGACATGGGTTCCATTATATTCGTCAGGATCTAAAGCGTTTTTAATAAATAATTTTTTGTCGGCAAGAAGATCGACTGTAACTACATCTCTGGAACCATAAACCTTGCCTTTATCATCCATCAACATTTGAACCACAGGGCGTAAAGGCGCTTCGGTATTTAAACTTACAACCCTTGCTACAGAAAAATCATTTAATCGAACAATAGAGCCAATAGGGTAAATCCCCATTATTTTGGTAAAAGCAATAATTACCGCAGGATCAAAACGGCGGCCATTATCTGCCATAAGATTTTTAACTGCCTGATACCCTACCATGGAATTACGATAAGATTTCTTTGTTACCATAGCTTCAAAAGCATCGGCTACAGATACAATTCTTGCGCCAATTTCGATGGCAGATTCCATAAGCCCATCGGGATAACCTTGACCATCCCATCTTTCATGATGATGCAAAGCTATAAAGTTTACCTCTTTTGGACCATACAGTTCTTTTGTAATAATCTTGGAAGTGTGGATAGGGTGGCTTTTTATTTGTTCAAGCTCCGCATCAGAAAGCCCGCCTTTTTTCTCCGTAATTCCCTTGGACAGCCTAAGCATACCGACATCATGCACCAAAGCTGCCGACACTATATTGTTAATTTTGTGATTCGGAAGTTTAAGCTCCTGGGCTGTCAATGCGGAAAGAATGGCAGTATTAACAGAGTTTTTTGCCAGCTCGCTGCCGACAACTTCTCCGCCAAGTATATAACCAATAAATGAATCCGGATTATTCTTTAAATCCTGGAGCAGTTGAACGGTTATTGTATCAATTGCATGCATAGAGACATCATCCCCGGACTTAATGGCGGAAAAAACAGAGTTCAGCTTGTCTATTAATGATTTATATGCACGATAAGGAACTGAATTCTGACGAACATCACTTAAGGAAAACCTTATAAGTTCGGGCTCGGGTTCCGACTGCTTGTTTTTTTTCAGCAATGATTCATCTATATCTAATAGATGCCCTTCTGACAATGCAAATTCCATGCCCCAGGAGTTAAGAAGATCGATATCTTTTTGCTTTAACGGAACCATTTCGGGCACAAGCATATTGTTGTCTTCTGTGAAGACAGGAGAAGAAAAAATTTGACCAGGTTTAAGGTCCTTTGTTTTTATCTTATTCATAGGTTTCTCCTATGAATATCGGCATTTAAATATAAATATTAAACTTCTGCTTCGGCAGTACCGGTTTTGGGGACAGAAACAGCGCTTTTC
>JAITUR010000063.1 GCA_031286205.1 Treponema sp. | reverse complement strand
ACAGCATTTCTTCCGAACCGGTTTTTACTTTAAGGGTAATTTCGTTTACATTGGTAACCCCCAGTAAAAGTTGTTTGCTGCCTTCTCCCTGTTCTTCCATGGCATTGCGTATTAATTCTTCTTGTTCTACAACAGTTTTTATGTTCGAATCGATAGCTTCGAATTTGTTAAGTACATTTTCTGTCGAAACTGTAATCTTGTCTATTGCTCCCTTTATCTTTTTTAATACATTGCCTATTGTCTTGGACTGCTCGCTGGAACTTTCCGCCAGCTTGCGAATTTCGTCGGCAACTACGGCAAATCCCTTGCCCGCTTCCCCTGCATGAGCAGCCTCTATGGCGGCATTCATCGAAAGCAGGTTTGTCTGGCTTGCGATATTTTCCATTACCGAGTTAATTTCCAAAAGCCCTTCGGACTCGCGGGCAATCTCCTGTATATCGGAGGCAACATCCTGCAAGCCTGCGCGTCCGACATCGGTTGCATCTGTCAGCTCTTTTACATTGGCGGAGTTTTTAATTAATGTCTGTGTAACAGATTGAATATTAGCAACCATTTCTTCAATGGCACTTGATGCCTGAGTAATATTGTTGCTTTGATCTTCTACATGCTCATTTAATTCATGAAGATTAAAAGTGATCTGTTCCATTGTGGCATTGGTCTGTGTAACGCTCGCGCTTTGATTCAGAATACGGGTTTTAATACTCTGGACATTGGAAGTTATTTCGTTCATTGCCGAGGCAGTTTCATTCATATCCGTCGCAAGGTCATTGCCAATATTGGATAATCCCGCCATTTCCTTTTTAATATTTTTTATAAGAACGCTGAATTTTTCGAAAGTAAGATTGATATAATCCGCCAAAGCACCTGTTTCATCATTGCGCTGGATATTCAGGCGGCGGGTTAAGTCCCAGTCATCCGAAACTTGCCCAAGAGTTTTCATCATGATATTCATTGGTTTTATAAGGTGTGTTACAAAAAAGTAGAAAATAATAAAGATAATCGCGATACCCGCCATTATGGTAAAAAACAAAATAGTCATGCCCGAATCTAGAGTATCTGAGACAGATATGGGAAGGACAACGGCAATATACCAGTCCAGCGCAGAAACCCCGCCTATGGCAATTTCATTGCCGCCCTCGCTAAAATACTCAATCGCGTTCGGACGCAGGTTTTTTGCCCTGTCAATAATCGCATTTCCCGTTTCGCCAAACTCTTTATCCAGTGTTACCTTGTTTGTTACAAGGCTTGCGTTTCTTGCTCCGGTAATTTCGTTAAGCGTGTTAAAGAAATACAGCTCTCCGTTTTCCGAATAATCTTTGTATATGGCATCGATAAAAGCCGTAAGATCTATACCTGTTCCCAATATGCCGATAGGTCTTCGGTTTGCGTCAAAAACAGGCGCGTTAATCCAGAGGTTTATTACATCTAAATTGGGGTTATAATTGATATTAAAGTTATATACTTCTGTTTCGTTTAAGGTATTAAGATACCAGTAGTTATCGGGGTCGGAAGTATCGATTGTATAAATATAAGCATCATCGGAATAGAATTTTTTGTCGATATTGTTTACCCAGAAAACCGTATTGCCCGCAAATGCGCGGCGGTATCCCGCTATTTCTTCCAAGGCAATGCGCTCCAGATCGGGATCGCCGGGATTCATAAAATAGCGTTGTATCAAAGGGGAGCCCGCCATTTTCATTGCAATGGCAATCTCGGCATTTACCGATGCAGACAGTTTGATCCGCTCTATTTCTACAACTTGCGCAAGCTCATGACCGGCGCTTGTCCGGGTGATATTGTACATGGAAAGAAAAAAAGCAATGCTTCCGACTATAAAAATAAACAAAAACAGGATAATCGAAAAAACAACAAGAATCCGTCTTGCCGATGTTCGCCCCTTTCTTACAGCTTTTTCGCGATTAGTTACCATGATAAACCTCTTTTTTTTACGGGAAAACCCCGCGTATTTTCTTGACTGCCGCAAGTTTTTTCAGAGCAAGAATGTATGCGCTTTCTCGCAGGGAAACATTTTTTTCCTTGTGTATATCATAGACAGATTCAAAAGCCTTGCACATTATAACATTAAGCCTGGAGTTGATTTCTTCTTCTTCCCAGTAAAAAAACTGAAGGTTTTGCACCCATTCAAAATAGGAAACCGTTACGCCGCCCGCATTTGCAAGAATGTCGGGAACAACAACAACGCCCTTTTTGTTAAGGATTTCGTCGGCTTCTACAGTGGTAGGTCCGTTCGCGCCCTCGACAATTATCTTTGCTTTAATTTTGTCCGCATTGTCCTTGTTAATTTGATTCGAAAGAGCCGCGGGAACAAGAACATCGGTGTCCAAAACAAGCATTTCCTGATTACTGATATGCTTTACCCCGTCTTTTTGATAATCCTTAAGCAAATTGCCCCTTGTAGAAAGGAACTTTAAAATGTCGGGAATATCCAAACCGTCTTCTTTATACAATCCTTCGGAAACATCGCTTACGGCAATTATTTTTGCTCCCAGTTCGTGAATCAATTTGGCGGAAATACTGCCCACATTGCCCATGCCCTGGACGACAACTCTTTGCTTTTCTACGGGAAGGTTCAGTTTTTTAAGTATTTCCCTTGTGGCAATCATTACACCCCTGCCTGTCGCTTCGGGTCTGCCAAGAGAGCCGCCGATTTCCTGCGGTTTTCCCGTAGTAACGCCCGGAGACCACGAACCTTTAAGCGCGCTGTAGGTGTCTGCAAGCCAGCCCATATTTTCGCCCGTTGTGTTTACATCAGGTGCGGGAATATCCTGTTCGGGACCGATAATAGGCGCAATTGCCGCCGTAAACCGGCGTGTAAGCCTTTCTACCTCGCCGCGCGAAAGTTTTGTCGGGTCTACGGTAACTCCGCCCTTTGTGCCGCCGTAGGGAATGCCCACAACCGCGCACTTAAATGTCATCCACGCCGCAAGCGCTTTTACCTCGTTTTCGTCTGTATGTTGATGAAAACGGATGCCGCCCTTGCCGGGTCCGCGCAGGGTAGAGTGCTGTACACGATACCCCTCAAAAACCTTGACAGTTCCGTCGTCCATGCGGACAGGAACCGCTACTTTTAACTCCCTTTCGGGATATAATAATTCGATATATTCGCTTTCTTCCAACCCCAGTTTTCCTGCGGCGGAACGAACAGTTGACACTACATTGTCATACGGATTATATGCGCTCATTAAATTCCTCCTGAATATACTTTATAACATAAAACGAGGTGATATTTCAAGATACTAATTTTCTACAGGGGTTAAAATTACCGGAGTTTCAAACAAATCTTGAACCCCATTAGTGCCCAGCCGTACCCTTGCCAAACTAATTCTGGAGCCGGTATTATCGACTCTATAAATCATGCGGTTATTGCTTCCTTCTTCGGGACGCATTTCCAAAAGTTCATGGTTTTCTGCCTTAAAAAAAACATAGTGTCCTTTTTTTACTGCAGTATTGGCAAAACTTCCCGAAGTAATGGTATATTCGCCGGAAGCAAAAAACTGAATTCTTCCCCATGTACTGTCGTACTGCGTATTTATACTGGGTCGTACAGAAGGAACTGTATCCTGCTGAATGGCAATTCTTATGCGTCTGTAAGCGCCGTCCCATGAAGTGTTTGCGACAATTCTTAAACGGACATCTTCTACAACCCTTAGTTTAATGCTGTCCAAAGATACCAGCTCAATATCAATAAATCTTAACAAAGTTGTAATCGATATATTTTGACTTCTTATATAAAGACCGTAACGGGTAGGAGTAGAACTTTGCCAGTGAAATATCTGCAGGGCTCCATCGCCAAAAAAAACAATCTCCTTGGATGATGGATCGAAAGAAATATATTGCCTGGAATCGACAGTTCCTTCGGGGCTTACAAAGTACCAAAGATCATTAATGTAATTTTCAAAAACGCCTGGAGCTCCGCTTAAAAGCTCCCTTAAACGACGCTGTTCAATTTGCGATCCGGGTATTCTTGAAACACGGGTTTGTTCGTATACTCCGGAGCCGGTATTAAAAGAATAAATTATTTCTATTTGATCCAATAAATTATTGGATAAATTGTCTTGTCCATAAGCAGCTATATTAAAACTGGCTCCTGTTGTTATTCCTTGTTGATACGCAACAGAACGCGTTATTTCCTGAATTATTATAGAACCGTCAATTTGAATTTCCGCAATTTTCTGAAAAGGTTCGTTAGCAGCCTGAGAAGGACGGCGTTTGAGTATTGTCATTGTGTGTTCGTTTTTTGCATTCATTCCCGTAACAATAATGCAGTTATTTCTATCTCCAATTAAATCCTGGCTAAACATTGTAATTGTTTCTGCTCTTGTAGCAGATGTCGATTCATTCCACCGCCGTTTGTATTGATTCTCCGCCATGTCATAGCTTAAATATGCAATGTTGATTCTTCTGTCGGGAGAAGCAGATGTATAAGCTACAAATTGTTCTTCAGGTATTCCGTCTTCACTGTCACGGTTAAAAACCGCAATAACGGTTTCTCCGTCCTGCATGGGGATTTTTGTGCTTAAACTTTCGTCGCGTAATATTTGCCCGGGCTGACTGGAAATATTTATAGCTGCAAGTTCGCCGGGAGTTATAATTATAGGTCCGCTGTGAGTATCGGTTTTGGGGTATAGAATATGTTTCCATAATCCTGTTGCCAGAATTATAATTAAAATGACAGCGGCAATGATAACACCGATGAAAATACCCAAGGAATTTTTAATCATTTATAACTCTTTGAAATTGTCAGGAGCCAAAAAATGAATTTGCAGCCCTTTTGATTTTTGTATCAAAATTTAAGCCTACAACAAGCGCCCGCCAATTTGGGAATTCTTCCACTCTGGAATAACGCAGCAGATTTGCGGTGGATCCGGAAATTGACTGTGGTGACGCTGTAATTAAAAGGGTATAGCTAAAGGTGGATGACTGCCTGTTTGCGGCTTCCCGTAAAGCACCCGAAAAATCGGCAGTATTTCCGGAAGCGTTAATTTCCCGGATACTTCTTTTTACGGCTTCTTTTTCGGCGGAGCTTGTTATAACCCCGGAATAGATTACTCTGGCAGTTTGTCCCGCGCTCCAGACAGTAACTCTGTCTCCGTCCGCAAGGATTTGATCAAGCCGCCCCGATAGCCAGGCAAAAATTTCATCTCTTGCAGCAGAATAGGCGCTGGAACCGTCTATTATTAAATTTACATCTATAGAGGCTCTTTGACCATCCTGTCCATGTACGTATAATGGAAGAATGCACAAAACAAGCGCCAAAACCGCTAATATTGCCCAATGTTTGATTTTCGTGTTTTTCATACCTGTTATTATAGCATATTTCCATACAAAAAGGCTAGTTTTTTTAGGGTTTTTTCGGGTATTTTTTTTTATTTTTCCTTTAAAAGGGCTTTACAAGGTTGTTCAAAATGTGTTATTCTTTAATAAGATTGTAGTTTAAATCAATTTTATTTAAGGAGAGTAATATGGGAGCAATTGATCTACCCAAAAGCCCGAATGTATTTCATCCGGAAAAACCAAGTGCCGTAGGTTCACGCAACTCGTTAGCCCAGGAATACCGCGACCAGCAGGCCGAAGTAAATCTGTTACTGGAAGAAGAAGCCAATAAGGTTATTCACCACTTAACAGCAAAACTGCCTAAAGATGTCCTAGAACGACTAGACATCATGGGTAGTGTAAAGGAAAAACTTTACAACTACTTTAACCAGAACTACCAGAATATGTTCAATCGTTACATCGTAACGACAGAAGATGAAATGGTAAAGAAAGTCAGAAACTTTATCGACAAAGAAGAAACAAAGGTTCTGACCCGCTACACACCAAAAGAAATTGCAGACATCCTTGACCAAGTAGGCGGTGCCGACAAGTTCAATACCGGCGAAATCGAAAAATCAGTCGTCAATATGTATGGTCACTTACAGGGTCATATTCAGAGGGGTGTTAACGAGCTCGAAACCAATACCAACAGCATCCTTCGTCAGAAGACAGATACAGGCGCTTTCGTCCGCGGCGAAAATGCTTATTCAATCGTAAAGTGCGCATTCAAAGACAACCTTGCAAAACCCAAAACAGTTACAGATGTAAAACTTTCTGTTAACATTCTCGAAGCAGAACTTATCAGCCCGATATTCCATTATCAGGTTACCGTTGAATATCTTGTCAAAGATTTAATTGCAAAACACATTATCGACAGCATCGACAAAATCATCGAACAAGTTAAAGACGACAGAATCGACAAAGGTCTGGAAGAACTTTCAGACGGCGAAATCATCTTTACAAAGCTCAACAAAGTTGATTCTTTTACAGATGACAATGCAGACGAAGCCAAATCCAAGCGCTATACCTTTATGGCGAAAAACCTTATGGACAGGCTTACAGATCTTCGCGCAGAAATCGATCCTGAAACATTTGATGCCCTCAATATCAGAGAAAACATCAAAAAGATTATCGATATGGAAAATATCCGCAACAGAGGCTTTAACACAGCAATTAACTCAATCACATCAATCCTCGATACCTCCAAAATGGGATACCAGTACATCGAAAACCTTAAAAACGGACGCGAAGTTATTATTCGCGAATACGAAGATACCGATGTTGCCAACCTTCCCGACGAACGCTATTCAGTCAAAATGCGCTTCTTTGACCAATCACAGCTTGTCGAAGACCGCAAGGCATACGATGTAATGATGAAAAGCTTCGAAACCGAAGTTCAGCACCTTTGGGATGTCCTTGAAGTAACCTACGAAGGTTCAAAAGGCTTCTTCTCTACCATTAAAGACTTTGGCGACCTTGCCAAGAGAAATAAAAACAGAATTCGCAAGATGATCAAAGAAAAAACCGGCGAACCTCTTTACGAAGATATTGCCAAGGTTTGGGACGAAATCTCCTTTGTAAAATCAGCGGAAACTGAAGTCGAAAAGTCCAACCGCACATACCTGTTCGAAAAAGACAGAGTACGCACAAG
>JAITUR010000061.1 GCA_031286205.1 Treponema sp. | reverse complement strand
AAACCATGTTTTTAGCCTCCTGTTTTACCATACCAGACTAAAAGTATGACAACACAAAAAAGCATATTTTACACTGAAATTTGTAAGGCAATCACTCTATAAGTAATAATTATAATGTCGGTAATCTCTTGTTTTTTTAGTTTTAATCGTTGGCGCGTTCAACACGAATAATATTTTTCATTTTCAACTCCTATTTCAAAGAATATAAGATATTCAAGATATGTACAAGGTTTTTCACACGGAGGCACTGAGGTTTTTGTTTGAGGGCTAAAGGCAACCTTGAAATATTTCTGCAACTTTGAGATATAAAACATTAATTTTTTTAGTTTTCAGAGTTGTGCAGACTTGAAAAATTGTTTTAACTTTCAAATCAGCAAGGGCTCTCCGTGTCTCCGTGCATCTTGTTTGGGTTCTTTAGCCCAACCCCGCCCCTGTGTCTGTGAGTTCATTAATTTTCTGCGGCATCCTCAGCCGGCGCTTCTGCCGCTGCAGGTTCTGCTGCCGGAGTTTCTACAGCCACAGGTTCTACCGCAGGAGCTTCTTCCACTTTTGGCTTCTCTACCACAGGAAGATTTTTTGTACCATTTTTAATCGCGGCTTTGCAGATCTTGCAAATCTTAAACTTCTGGCTATCTGCTTCCTGTTCATATAAAATTTTAACATTATATCTTTTACAAACAGGACATTCGCCTCTGCCATGTGCTACTTGATCTCGTATTCCCTTACCTCTGTGTGCTTTAGACATTTATTTCCCCTTGCCGGTTTTTGGCTTTTCTTCGCCCTTTTTGGATTTTTTCTTTGTATCGCTTGTATCAAGTTTAAAATCGACCAGTTCCAAAATTACAACTTCGGCTGCATCGCCTTTTCTTTCGCCCAATTTAACAATACGAGTATAGCCGCCGTTTCTGTCTTTCATTCTTGGCGCAATATTTGTAAAAAGTTTTGCTACAATACCGTCATCATACAAACGGCCGGAAACAATACGGCGGTTATGAACTGTATCTTCTTTTGCACGGGTAATCATTTTTTCCGCTGTACGGCGAACGGCAAAAGCTTTTGCCTTTGTGGTTTTAATTCGCTCTTTTCTGAATAACGATGTTACCATATTCCTGTGCAGCGCTTTCCGGTGAGCGGACATTCGCTGTAGTGGATTAAATCCTCTTTTATGCTTCATCTTCTTCTTCCTTTTCTGCCTTTGTCTCTATACGGGCATTCTTAAGAACATTTAAGTCTGTAATTCCAAGACTTAAATTCCACTCTTTAAGTTTTTCCTTAATTTCCTGAAGCGATTTCTTGCCAAAGTTTCTTGTTCTGGCAATATCATCTTCTGATTTTCTTGTAAGTTCTCCAATAGTTTTTATATTTGCGTTCTTTAAGCAATTGGACGAACGAACAGAAAGCTCCAGCTCTTCGACGGGAGTAAGTAAAATTTTTCTGATATGATCGTTTTCATCGTCTAAATCATCATTCAGGCCAATATTATCTTCATCAAAATTAATAAAAACAGAAAAATGATCTTTTGCTATTTTTGCGGCTTCTGCAAGAGCATCTTCCGGCTTAATTGTTCCATCTGTCCATATTTCCAAAACCAGTTTGTCATAATCGTTGCGCTGCCCAACACGAGTTGACTCAACATCAAATTTAACCTTTTTAACGGGAGAAAAAATAGCGTCGACAGGTATTGTATTTATAACATCGATATAGCGTTCGTTCATTTCTGACGGCACATAACCGCGGTCTAGATCTATCCTGATTTCTAAAGAAATACTTGCATTATCCATTAAAGACATTATATGCTGTCCGGACGAAAGCACTTCTATCTGACCAATACGCGCAAAATCGTCGCTTTTAATATCCTGTCTGCCTTTCCATTCATAATTCAAAGTATCTTGTTCTATATCGTCCGGTAATTTAAGGCGCATTTGCTTAAGATTGTTAATAACTTCAAGAGTATCCTCTACAATGTTCGGGATATTTTCGAACTCACTGGAAATATTATGGTCGGTTCCGTTTGAGTCAGTCGATACAATTCTTACAGTTGTAATTGCATAACCTTGAATCGAAGACAAAAGAACTCTGCGTAATGTATTGCCAACCGTTGTGCCAAAACCGGGCTCAAACGGCGAAGCAATGAACTTGCCATAATTTTGATTAACTTCTCCATGCTCAAAAGTAAAACTTTTGGGTCGTTTGAAGCCTTGCATAAGGTTCTTTCGGGCCATACCCACTCCTACTTAGAATATAATTCGATGATCATCTGTTCCTGAATATCACCCAAGTCGGTAATATCGCTGCGGCGCGGAGCTGCAAGGAACTTTCCTTTCATCGCATCCGGATCCAGGCTAAGCCACGGCATTACGCCTGATTTTCCGAATTCTTTTAACGAATCTTTAATTACAGTCATGTTTTTACTGCCATCTGCAATACTTATCTCGTTGTCATTCTCCACAAGGTAAGAAGGTATTGTTATCTTTTTACCATTTACACGGATATGACCATGCTGTACCAACTGTCGTGCCTGACTTCTTGATGTTGCATAACGAAGACGATAAACAACATTATCAAGACGCCTTTCCAGTAATATAAACAGGTTTTCACCTGCAACACCAGGCATACGCAAAGCTCTTTCAAAGAAAAGACTGAACTGTTTTTCCAACATTCCGTAAATTCTTTTAAGCTTTTGCTTTTCACGAAGCTGAACGCCGTAATCCGATCTTTTTCCCGGGCGGGCCTTTGGATCTTTTCCCGGAGCTGCGCGTTTTTTGTTCATTGGGCATTTGTCGCTCTTGCAACGATTCCCCTTGAGCATCAATTTTTTCTGTGCTACACGGCACATTCTGCAAACAGGGCCGGTATATCTTGCCATATTCCTTCTCCTCTATATGCGTGCCGTTAAATACGGCGAGTTTTCCTCGGCCTACAGCCGTTATGCGGAATGGGGGTAACATCGCTTATCGATTTAACTTTTATACCCATTACTCCAAGCTGCCGGATAGCAGACTCTCTGCCAATACCCGGACCCTTTATATACACATGAACTTCCCGCAAGCCCGCCTGCAATGCCTTTGCCGCGGCAGATTCGGTAACAGACTGAGCCGCAAACGGGGTGGATTTTTTAGCGCCCCTAAATTGCAGCATACCTGAGCTTGCCCAGGAAACGGTGTTTCCCATCATATCTGTAATTGTGACAATCGTATTATTAAAGGTTGCCTGAATAAAGACATTGCCTTCATATACCGATTTTTTTTCTTTCTTCTTCTTAGTAGTAGGTGCCACTCATCTCTCCTATTTCTTCTTGCCGGCAACGGTTTTCTTTTTACCCTTGCGAGTACGGGCATTTGTTCTTGTACGCTGACCGCGCAAAGGCAGCCCCTTACGATGACGCAGCCCGCGGTAACATCCAATATCCATAAGCCGTTTAATATTTAACGCAACTTCTGTGCGTAAACGGCCTTCTACTTTATAATCGCTTTCAATGATGGTCCTAAGGTCGTTTAATTCTTCCTGAGAAAGATCATTAATCATTCTTTGCGGATCGATCTTTGTTTTTTTACAAATCTCGTCTGCGCTGGTCCTGCCTATTCCAAAAATGTAGGTCAAAGCAATATTCACATGTTTATTTGGTAGGTCAATTCCTACAAGACGCGCCATATTAAACCTCTCCTTTTAACCCTGCTTTTGTTTATGCTTGGGATTTTGACAAATTATACGAATAACCCCATTTCGCTTAATTATTTTGCACTTATCACAAATGGGCTTTACGCTTGTTCTAACTTTCATCTACTTCTCCTATATCCTACAAGTTGCGTCCACGCAGTCTGCCGCGCTTTACTAAACCCTCATGATGATGCATTTTCAGCAAACCTTCAATCTGGCTCATGGTATCAAGATCAACGCCTACCAAGATAAGAAGCGATGTACCGCCCATCAAATAAGAAATTGATGGAGGGAACCCGAATATAATCTGAATAATAGTCGGGATAATCGCTATCATGGCAAGGTACATTGAACCGGGAAGCACAATGCGGTTAAGGATTCTGGTAAGATATTCTTCTATCTTCTCCGATCTAATCCCCGGAATGGAACCGCCGTTTTCCCGAATCTGTTTTGCAATTTCTATGGGATTAAGTGTTACTTGTGTATAGAAATATGCAAAGAAAATAATAAGCAATACATAAATAATATTGTAAAGTACTCCGCGCGGATTTAATGCCTGTGCCAGCTGCGAAAGCCATGTTACATTACCGCCGACTGTCTGGGCTATCTGTAATGGGAATGTTAATATAGATGAAGCAAAAATTACAGGAATAACACCGGACGGATTAATCTTAAAAGGTATATAAGTGTTTTGAGACCCGTACATTTTCCTGCCAACAACACGCTTTGCGTAGTTAACCGGAATTTTTCGCTGCCCCTGCTGTTCGTAAACAACAAGCGTTATTACAGCTACAAACATTATTATAACAATAATTACAAATAGAGGGTTAAGGTCTCCCCTTCTTGTCATTTGGATTAACTCCCATACAGCAGACGGCAAACGAGCGACAATACCGGCAAAGATTATTAAAGAAATACCGTTGCCTATACCGCGTTTTGTAATTTGCTCGCCAATCCACATAAGGAACATTGTTCCGGTTGTTACAGTTAAAATTGCAATTAGGGTAAATTGGAATAAACTAACATAAAGAACATTGTTAACACTCTGGGAAATAGTGCGCGCAAACTGGGAAACCGCCAATGACTGAATAATACAAACCAATACGGTTCCGTATCGCTGCCATTTTTGAATCTTTTTCTTGCCGCCTTCTTCCTGCGATATTTTTTTAAGGCTGGGAAAAACTATAAGCAAAAGCTGCATAATAATTGACATTGAAATGTAAGGCATAATACCCAGCATAAAAACAGAGAAGTTTGTAAATGCGCCGCCTGCAAAGAAGTCAAGATAATCGACAATTGCGTTTCCGGTATTTACTTGATCCATAAAATAACGGGATAATTCGCGGACATTAATTCCGGGGATTGGGAATACAGCTCCAATCCTAAAAACAATAAGCATTCCCAGAGTGAACATTACTCTTTCGCGAAGTTCTTTTACTCTAAAAATGCCGACTATTGGATTTGCCATTTATTTCCCGCCTGCTTTTTTATTTTTTGGCAGCACTTTTGACTTGGGAGGATTAACCTCGATCTGTCCGCCTGTCTTTTCGATCTTTGTTTTTGCTCCTGCAGAAACTGCAGCAACTTTAAAGTTTAACTTCTTGGAGAATTTGCCATTGGAAAGAACTTTTATAGGTTCAGTTCCTTTAAGTATTCCTTTTTTTAATAGTGACGCGGCATCGACAGTTTCTCCCGCTTCGTAGCGTTTTTCGATTTCGCCAAGATTTACAATCTGCCATTCTTTCTTAAAAGGATAATTGGAAAAACCCCTGCGGGCAAGGCGTCTGTACAAAGGCATCTGTCCGCCTTCGAAGCCGACATAGGTTTTGCCGCCCGAACGAGCCTTCTGACCCTTATGCCCTTTACCGGATGTTGTACCCTTACCGGAACCCTGACCGCGCCCAAGTACTTTTTTCTTTTTATTTGCGCCAACCGGGGCGCGTAAATTAAAATCGTGCATTATTTTACATCCTCTACTGTTACCAAATGCGCAACAGCTTTTACCATTCCCAATACCGCAGGGCTTGATTCATGGATTCTGCTGGAGCCAATTTTTCTTAACCCCAAAGAACGAACTGTTGCGCGTTGTCCGGGAAGAGAACCAATTGTACTTCTTTTTAGACTAACTTTAATCTTTGCCATAACCTAACCCCACAGATCGTTCAGGGACTTGCCCCTGTTTCTGGAAATTGTCTTAGCATCCATTATTCTGGTAATACCATCAAATGTTGCCTTAACCACATTATACTGACTGGACGATCCGATAGATTTTGATAAAACATCGGTAACGCCGCCTGCTTCCATAATTGCCCGGACAGGACCTCCTGCAATAATACCGGTACCCGAACGGGCAGGTTTTAAAAGAACATGGGAAGATTTAAAGAACCCAGTAACTTCATGAGGAATAGTTCCATTTTTTATAGGAAGATGAATCATATTTCTTTTTGCTTTATCGATACTCTTGCGGATAGCTTCGGACACATCATTAGCCTTGCCAAAACCAAAGCCAACTTTTCCTTTACGATCTCCTATAACGGTAAGCGCAGAGAATGAAAAACGGCGCCCGCCCTTAACTACTTTCGCGGTACGATTAAGTTTAACAAGTTTTTCTACGAATTCTTTTTCTACATATTCCCGTTCGCCCCTGTCGCGATCGCGACCCCGGCCTCTGCGTCCTTCGCCTCTTGATCTTCCGCCGGCAGAAGAAGTTTCTACCGTTTCTTCAATGGGCATATCATCGTCGAAGGCCTCAGTAGAATCGTCTCCGGCATCATCTTCAGCAGAAGCCGAAGTATCGAGTGTATCATCTTCCAGAACATCTTCTGTTTTTATATCTTCCGGTTTTGCCACCATTGCCCCCTTAGAACTCTATTCCGGCTTTACGGCTGCCATCAGCCAAAGCTTTTACTATTCCGTGATAAAGATACCCATTACGATCAAAAACCACGGTTTTAATATTTTTTTCCAGTAATCGTTTACCCATAATTTCACCTAACTTAGAAGCTCCTTCTACATTTGCCTTAATGCTTTTTAGCTCTTTTTCCAAAGTAGAAGCGCTTGCCAAAGTGTGTCCTTTAATATCATCAATAACCTGAACAGAGATACTCTTGTTGCTCCTTGTTACAGTCATTCTTGGGCGTTCAGAAGTTCCGGACACTCTCTTGCGAATGTGTATTTTTCTTCTAAGACGCTTTCTGGTTTTTTCCAACATTTTTTGCAACATACTTACCTACTTTACACCGGATTTACCGACTTTCCGCTTGATCTGTTCGTTTTCATAGCGGATACCCTTGCCCTTGTAAGGTTCGGGACCTCTGAGTTTGCGAATCTGTGCCGCGAACTCCCCTACTCTTTGTTTGTCAATTCCGGAAATGGTAATTTTACCGGCAGCATCAACTGCGACGGCAAGCTCTTCCGGAATACCTACATAAATATCATTTGAATAACCCAGGCTCATTACAAGAAGTTTGCCCTGTACCTCAGCGCGATAACCAACGCCATTAACAATAAGAGTCTTGTTAAATCCTGTTGAAACACCGGTAATCATATTGTTTAAAAGACAGCGGTACAAACCATGAAAAGACTTTGCCTGTTTTTCTTCGCTTGTACGGGTTACAATAACTTCCGCACCCTTGTCTTCAAATTTAATAACAGAGTGATACTTTTGTTTAAGTTTTCCCTTAGGTCCTTCCACAAAAATTTCATCGTTTAAAAATGAAATCTTAACGCCAGTGGGAACCTTAACAGGTATTTTTCCAATTCTTGACATATTTCCCTCTTACCACACGGTGCAAATTATTTCGCCGCCGACTTTTTTTTCTGCAGCTTTTTTGCCGGTTGTTACACCCTGAGATGTAGAAACAATCAGGGTTCCGTAGCCGTTTAACACCCTCGGCATACTCTTATAGCCCATATAAACACGGCGTCCCGGTTTAGAAACTTTTTCTATACCGTGAATTATCGGGACGGTGTTATCATCATATTTAAGGAAAACCCGGATAACATTTGCGCCTTCCTGGCTTGCCTTTTTAAAATTCTTAATATACCCTTCTGTCTTTAATATTTTGACAATCTCAAGCTTAAGCCTGGAGGTGGGAATATCAACCTTTTCATGCCTTGCCATACCGGCATTTCTAATTTTTGTCAGCATGTCCGCAATGGGATCAGATACGCTCATCCTAATCTCCTACCAGCTAGATTTTGTTACGCCGGGAATAAGCCCTTCGCTTGCCAGTTTTCTAAAGCAAAGACGGCACATTTCATATTTCCGCAAGAAGCCCCGGGGTCTTCCGCAGATCCTGCATCTATTAACTTTCCGAGTTTTATATTTAGGCGTCCTGTTCGCCTTAGCTATCATAGCTGTTCGTGCCATTTTACCTCCTACTTCTTAAAAGGCATTCCAAATTTGGAAAGGAATGTCTTCGCTTCCGCATCTGTCTTAGCCGATGTAACAATAACAATATTTAAACCGGATACTTTTTCGATTTTATCAAAATCAATTTCCGGAAAAATAATCTGTTCCTGAATACCAAGTGAATAATTTCCATGACCATCAAATGCATTTTGATTAATTCCATGGAAGTCCTTAACGCGGGGAAGCGCGACATTAACAAGCCTGTCAAAGAACTCGTACATCATGCTTCCGCGCAGTGTTACTTTTGCGCCAATTTCCTGGCCTGCCCTGATTTTAAAATTTGCAATACTCTTCTTTGCTTTTGTCTTTACGGCTTTTTGCCCGGTAATTTGCGTTAAAGTATCTACTGCCGCATCTAAAAGTTTTTTGTTCTGCAAAGCTTCGCCAACACCCATGCTTACAATAATTTTTTGCAGTTTTGGAACTTGCATATTGGATTTATATTTTAATTCCTTAAAAAGTTCCGGCGCTATTTCTTCTTTATAGATTTTTTTAAGCCGGGGAACATAATTTTTACTCATTACAATACCTCCCCGCATTTTCTGCAAATTCTTTTTTTATCTTTTGAATCAATTTTATATCCAATTCGTGTCGGTCCGCATTTCTTGCAAATAATCATTAAATTTGACGCATGAAGAGGAGCTTCGATCTCTGCAATGCCGCCGCGATCAGTCTGCTTTCTTTTCTTCTGCGCTTTTTTAACGATATTTACGCCTTCTACAAGAATGCGATCGGTGCCGCGGTTAATTTTTAAAATTCTGCCGCGTTTGCCTTTATCTTTACCGGCGATTACCTGGACAGTATCTTCTTTTTTAAGTTTAAACTTATGTAAACCTGTCATGAATATCTCCTAAATGAAATTAAGAATTTCATAAAACCTCCGGAGCAAGGGATACGATTTTCATAAACTCGCTTCTTTCCCTTAACTCTCTTGCTACCGGTCCGAAAATACGCTTTCCCTTTGGATTTAACGCAGGATCAATAAGGACACAGGCATTATCGTCAAACCTGATATAGGTTCCGTCCGGACGGCAGAACTCTTTATGGGTGCGCACTACAACTGCTCTTTCCACAGCACCTTTTTTAATAGTCGATGTGGGTAAAGCTTCTTTAACAGCAACTACAACAATATCGCCGATTCCCGCATATCTTCTTTTGGTTCCGCCCAAAACTTTTATACACTGAACCTTTTTGGCGCCTGAATTATCCGCCACATTCAGGAAGCTTTCTACTTGAATCATCTTCTTCTCTCCCCTTATTTGGCGCGCTCTATAATTTCTACAAGCTTCCAGCATTTTTCTTTGCTGATTGGCCTGCACTCAATTACACGGACACGGTCGCCTATCTTGGCTTCGTTTTTCTCGTCATGCGCTTTAACTTTTTTAAGGCGCTTAACATATTTCTTGTAAAGAGGATGAAGAGTAAGGGTTTCTACGCTTACAACAATGGTTTTTTCCATCTTGTTACTCTTTACTGTTCCAATGAATTCTTTTGTTCCGCTCTTTCCGGCTGTACTATGTTCTGCCATTACTTCGCTCCCATTTCATGCGCGTGAATTAAAGTATTAAGGCGCGCTATTTGCCTTCGCATAGTTCGTTTTTGCAGAGGGTTATCTACATGACCTATAACATTCTTAAAACGAAATTCCAAAAATTTCTTACTAAGTTCATCTTTTTTAGTCTTCAATTCTTGATAGCTCAAGTTTTTGAATGAATTTTTCATCCTTCCTCCTAAGCCCCAAGTTCCATGTCGGCCCTTGCGACAAACTTTGTTTTTATTGGAAGCTTTGATCCTGCAAGGTTCATAGCCTCTTCCGCCATAGCGCGGCTGACACCGCCGCCTAGCTCGAACATTACTGTTCCCGGTTTGATTACCGCTACCCAGTATTCCGGAGCTCCTTTTCCTTTGCCCATTCGTGTTTCCGCAGGTTTTTTGGAGTAAGGTTTATCCGGGAAAATCCGTATCCACATTTTTCCGCCGCGCTTTACATGGCGGTTAATGGCAACACGAGCCGCTTCTATTTGCCTGTTGGTAAGCCAAATCCTGTCTAAAGCAACAAGACCGTAATCACCAAATACTACACTATTACACCGTGTAGCGTTTCCGGGCATATTGCCTCTTTGCACCTTACGGCGTCTTACTCGTTTCGGACTTAACATAGTCTAACTCCTAACCCCTGGCAGGAGCTCTTTCGCGTCGTTTGCGAACCAGAGCACCTGCATCTTCTTTTTGTTCTTTTCCGTATTTCATGCCGTTATAAACCCAAACTTTAACCCCGATTGCTCCAAAGGGTGTGTGGGCTTCAGAAAAACCATAATCGATATCTGCACGCAAGGTATGAAGCGGGATACGGCCTTCCTTGGCTTCTTCGGTTCTGGACATTTCCGCGCCGCCAAGCCTTCCTGAAAGACGAACCTTTACTCCTTGTGCGTTTCCTTTTTTAATTGCGTTTGTAATTGCCTGCTTCATTGTTCTTCTAAACGAAGATCGCGCCAAAAGCTGCCGCGCAATATTTTGCGAGATAATTTGCGCATTGTTATCTGCATTGCGTACTTCTTTAATTTTTATTTGAACTTTTTTGCTTACTTTCTTTTGCAGATCGTTGCCGATTTTTTCTATATTTGCGCCTTTAACACCGATAATTACACCAGGTCTTGCCGTATGAATAGTAATTGTTATTCTTTGCGGATGACGAATAATTTCCAGCTCTGCAATATCCGCGCCTTTTGTTTCCGGCATATCCATAATAAGCTTTCGCAAAAGTAAATCTTCGTGTAAAGCATCGACATATTCTTTAGGGTCAACATACCAGCGGGAACCCCATGTTTTATTTATTCCGATCCTAAGCCCTGTAGGATTAACTTTCTGTCCCATTATTTAGCCGCCTTTTTGGAAGGTTTTTTAACCGCCGGTTTTTCCAGCGATACCTTTTTCGTTTCGTCAACTACTACGGTTATGTGACACATTCGTTTTAACTGCATATCCGCGCGTCCTCTGCCGCGAAACCAAACTCTTTTAAGCCGCGGTCCTTCATCTACATATACTTCTTTTACATAAAGCATGTCTTCGTCCAGTTTTTTGTTGCCTGTAAGCGCGTTAGACGCTGCCGACTTTACTGTTTTGCCAATAAGACGCGCGCCTTTTTGGGGCATATTTTCCAAAATGGAAACAGCTTCCGGGTATGGACGGCGGCGTATAAGGTCTGCAACCGGGCGAATTTTAAAGGGCGAACCGATAAGGTATTTTGTAACTGCCCTGTAACCTGTTTTTGTTTCTTTCATAATCTACCTACTTCGCCGACGCTTTCTTGTCAGAGCCCGAATGTCCGCGGAAAATGCGGGTAGGCGCGAACTCGCCAAGTTTATGACCGACAAGGTTTTCCGTAACATAAACCGGAACCCATGTTTTACCATTGTAAACGGAGATTGTTCCGCCTACCATTTCAGGAATAATTGTAGAACAACGGGAATATGTTTTAATCATTTTCCTTTCCCCGGATTTGTTCAACTCCAGTACCTTTTTATAAAGACTCTTTTCTATAAAAGGACCTTTCTTTACAGATCTTGACATACTCCCTTCCTACTCCTACTTCTTCTTTGCCCGGCTTACAATAAACTTTGAAGACGGTTTATTTTTCTTCCGGGTCTTATAACCCTTGGTTGGTTGACCCCAAGGTGTAACAGGATGTTTACCCTTGCTCTTGCCTTCACCGCCTCCGTGCGGATGATCGACGGGGTTCATGGACATACCGCGGACTGTAGGGCGAATACCCTTCCAGCGTTTGCGTCCGGCTTTGCCCATTACTGTATTCATGTGGTCTTCATTGCCCACAGTTCCTATTGTAGCAAAACATTTCTTAAACACCATGCGCGTCTCGCCGGAAGGAAGTTTAATTGTTACATATTCTCCTTCTTTGGCTGCAATAAGAGCGCCGGTTCCGGCAGAACGAGCCATCTGACCGCCCTTGCCAAGTGTTAATTCTATATTGTAAACAGTAAATCCTAATGGAATATTTTCCAAAGGAAGAGCATTGCCCGGCTCTATGGGAGAACCCGGACCGCTTATAACTGTCATTCCCACTTTTAATTCTTTGGGCGCTATGATATATCGTTTTTCGCCGTCTTTATAATTAATTAAAGCAATATTGGCGCTGCGGTTGGGATCGTACTCGATAGATGCAACTTTTCCGGGAATACCGATCTTGTCGCGCTTAAAATCTATATCGCGGTAACGGCGTTTGTGTCCGCCGCCTTTGTGCCAAACAGTAATACGGCCAAAAGAATCGCGCCCCGATCCTCTTTTTTTACCTTTTGTCAGTTTCTTTTCCGGTTTTTTTCCTTTTGTCAGATCAGAAAAATCAAGGCTTATGTATTGCCTCATTCCCGGTGTTATTGGCTTATACTTCTTAATACCCATAATTCTTTATTCCTTACACGCCATCGAAGATTGCAATTTTCTCGTCCTTGGAAAGGCGCACAATCGCTTTCTTCCAGGAAGAGGTATAGCCAGAACGATAGCGCAAGCGTTTTGGCTTGCCGCCTACCACCATAGTCGTACAGGAAACGGGGTTAACATTAAACAGTTTTTTTACCGCTTCCTTTATTTGTATTTTTGTAGCTTTAGGATTTACCCTAAAAACATATTTTCCTTCTTCGCGCAATTTATTTGCTTTTTCGCTTAATACAGGCTCAAGTAATATATCTTCGTACTGCATTATTTATCCCCCTCGCTGTAAAACTCGCTTAAGTTTTTAGCGGCAGATTCCAGCATTATTACCTGGCGGCCATAAAATAAATCGTGAGCGCGCAGGCGGTTAAAAGATAAAAATGAAAGCCACGGAATATTAGCGCCCGCCCTTTTAAGAATAGGATCATTATCTTTAAGGATTAAAACTGTTCTTAAACCGTGATTAAAGTTTTCGAACAACTTTGCAAGGTCTTTTGTTTTTCCGGATTCTACGGAAAAGTCTTCTACTATTTTTAACATTTCGCTTTGAACTTTTAAGCTAAGGATGGATTTTAAAGCTTGTCGCTTTGCTTTTTTATTCATTGAATAAGAAAAATCTCTTGGCTTGGGACCAAAAATAGTACCGCCGCCGACAAGTAAAGGGGATTTTTTATCGCCTTGACGGGCGCGACCTGTACCTTTTTGCCTAAATGGTCTTGCATTGGATCCGTTAACTTCCGCGCGCCCCTTGGTGCTTGCATTACCCTGTCTTTTATTGGCAAGTTCGTTCTTTACTGCATACCAGACCAGTTCTTCGTTAAAAGGCAGACCAAAAACTTTGTCATCAATATCTATAGTTCGCAATTCTTTGCCTGTAAACATCGAATACACTTTAGCGTTCATTGCTTACCGTCCTTTCTTTACAGCGCTGCGGACAAAAACAAGTCCCTTGTTAATTCCGGGAACTGCGCCTTTAACCATAAGAAGTTGTTTTTCTGCATCGATTTTTACAACCCTAAGGCTTAACATTGTTACATTTTCCCGTCCCATGCGCCCCGGCATTTTTTTGTTTTTAAAAGTTCTGGCAGGATATGTATTCTGTCCTGTAGAACCGGCGGCACGATGAAACTTGGATCCGTGACTGCTAGGTCCGCCCGAATAACCCCAACGCCTTAAAACACCCTGAAAACCCTTGCCTTTGGAAATACCGGATACATCGACATATCTTGTTCCTTCCAGAACTTCTACTCCAAGGCTATCTCCTATGGCTACTTCTTTTTCAAAATCGCGTAATTCGCGGACATTTTTCTTGGGCGAAATGTTTTCCGGAAAAATACCGGCGCGGGCTTTTGTTACGCGGTTTTTCTTTGCATCATTGATACCAACAACAACAGCGGCGTAACCATCCGCTTCTTTAGTCTTTTTTGCAACAACTACATTTGGGTCGAAACGCATTACCGTTACCGGCAAAAGATTGCCCTCTTCGTCAAAGACCTGCGTCATTCCAATTTTTCTAGCATATAGCCCTAACATTACTTTACTCCGTTTACTGCTTAATCTCTACATCAACACCTGCAGGAAGTTCCAGCTTCATTAAAGAATCCATAACTTCCGCGGACGGATTGACAATATCGATTAACCTTTTATGAGTCCGCATTTCAAATTGTTCGCGGGCTTTTTTGTTAACATGCGGCGACCTTAAAACAGTCACCTTGTTGATTCGTGTAGGCAGCGGAATTGGACCGGTAACTTTCGCACCGGCTTTTCTTACTGCAGTTGCGATTGATTTCGCGCTCTGATCAATTAATTCTACATCAAAACCGCGCAACCTTACGCGAATTCCTTCCTTTGCCATATTCCTTCCTTATGAATCCACCCAGCACCTAAATTCTTAGGTGCTGGGTTGGAAAACTCCTTTATTCAACAATCTCTGTTACCTGGCCGGAAGCTACTGTTTTGCCGCCTTCGCGGATAGCAAAACGAAGTCCTTTTTCCATGGCTATCGGGTGAATCAACTCGCCGATAATTTCGGAGTTGTCGCCCGGCATAACCATTTCCTTGCCTTCCGGAAGGTTTACAGTTCCTGTAATATCCGTGGTACGGAAATAGAACTGTGGCCTGTAACCGGTAAAGAACGGACTGTGGCGGCCGCCTTCTTCTTTGGATAAACAGTAAATCTGACCCTTGAATTTTTTGTGGGGCTGGATCGAGCCGGGTTTGGCCAATACTTGACCGCGTTCAACTTCTTTCTTGTCGACACCGCGAAGAAGGGTGCCGACATTGTCGCCTGCCTGAGCATCGTCAAGCAATTTATTGAACATTTCTATACCGGTAACAACTGTTTTCTTTGTGGGTTTAATACCGATAATTTCGACTTCTTCGTTAAGTTTAAGTACACCGCGTTCTACCTTACCGGTTACTACAGTACCGCGTCCCTGAATGGTAAAGACATCTTCGATCGGCATGATGAAGGGTTTGTCGGAATCACGGACAGGATCGGGGAAATATGTATCCATAGCTTCGAGAAGTTCATCGATACATTTAATAGCATCCGGATTGTCCGGTTCGGACATGGCTTTAAAACCTGAACCTTTAATAATTGGGATTTTGTCGCCGGGGAAACCGTTTGCTTTAAGAACATCTCTTACTTCTTCTTCTACAAGTTCCAGAAGTTCGGGATCGTCAACAAGGTCAACCTTATTAAGGAAGACGATCATGTTGGGAACGCCTACCTGGCGGGAGAGAATGATATGCTCTCTTGTCTGAGGCATGACCGAGTCGGGAGCAGAAACGACGAGGATCGCTCCGTCCATCTGCGCGGCACCTGTAATCATGTTCTTGATGTAGTCGGCGTGCCCCGGACAGTCGATATGCGCATAGTGACGCTTGTCTGACTGATACTCGAGGTGGCGGGTATTAATTGTAATACCGCGTGCTTTTTCCTCGGGAGCATTGTCAATTTGATCGTAACTCATTAATTTGTCGCCAAACTTTTTTGCACAGTGCTGAGTAATAGCCGCAGAAAGAGTGGTCTTGCCATGATCAACGTGGCCTATCGTTCCGACATTCATGTGGATTTTTGCTCTAGTAAATTTATCCTTTGCCATTTTGTGTCCTCCTTATGGGCACATTTATTTACAATATTAAATCGCTGTATAACACATAACATGCGTTAATCAACGAAAAATACAATATGAGGGGGAAACTTAAATATAGAGGAAGCATTAAAACCTAACGCAAATCTATACTTTGTTCCACCTGTCTCACAATAGTGAGTGGTTTGGAAACCAATCTACTACCATCTGTAATGAGCGAAGGCTTTATTCGCCTCTGCCATTTTATGTGTGTCTTCCTTCTTTTTGAAGGCAGTACCAGTATTGTTAAAGGCATCCAGAAGTTCGGCGGCAAGCCTTTCTCCCATGCCTTTTCCTGAACGGGCGCGTGCCGCGGAAATTATCCACCGCATACCCAAAGCTTCGCGCCTGGTTTCGCGAATCTCTACAGGAACCTGATAAGTTGCCCCGCCTACGCGCCGGGACTTAACTTCTATAACAGGCTTTACATTATCTAAAGCTTTAAGAAAAACTTCAAGGGGTTCTTTATCGGTTTTTCCTTTAAGTACTTCCATTGCCTGGTGAACGATGCGCAAGCCCAAAGAACGCTTGCCTTCCCACATCATCCTGTTTACAAATTTTGATACAACTACGCTGTTGTATTTTGGATCCGGTAAAATTCCACGATCTATCGATTTCTTCTTTCTTCCCATGATATTCCTGCTTCCTTATGCCTTGGGCCGTTTAGCGCCGTATCTTGATCGACCCTGTTTGCGGTCTGTTACACCCAAGGTATCTTTAGCGCCTCGTACAATATGATAGCGAACACCGGGAAGGTCCTTTACGCGTCCGCCCCTTACAAGTACTACCGAGTGTTCCTGTAAATTGTGGCCAATTCCGGGAATATAGGCGGTAACTTCGGTTCCATGAGAAAGGCGTACACGGGCAACTTTCCTAAGAGCCGAATTGGGCTTCTTGGGTGTTACTGTCATAACACGAGTACAAACGCCGCGTTTTTGCGGACATGATTTTAGAGCCGGAGATTTCGTCTTGGAAGTAATCTTTTTCCGTCCAAAACGAACCAATTGATTAATAGTAGGCATTCGTCAAAAACTCCTAAATTTACCTGTCATTTATATAATTTGCCAGGCGCATAAATACCCCCTCTTTACAAAACAAGAGGATTAATTTTTAAGTTATCAAAAATGAAAAATAATGTCAAGAGGTTTTTAATTTTTTTTGAAAAAAAATTCACAAACCCCATTTTCTCTATTTGGTTAAAAATTGGAAAAGAAATATCAGGGCGGCGAAAAATGAAATAAAGGCGATTATCAGTGCCCAAAAAGGCAGGGGTTCATTGGGAATATGCTCTTTTTTGACCTTTTTTGGGCTGTTTTTCGCTGTTTTTGGGACAGGCGGTGCAGAATATCCGCATAAGGGGCAGCCGCTTTGAAACATTTTATCCGGGCCTGAATAGCCGCATACCGGGCAGCGAACGGAGGCAAAATACCGTCCGCAATGGGGACAGGCTTTTATATCGCCGTCTACCTCGAAGCCGCAATTATCGCAAAAAAAACGCGGTTTAAGTTTTTTCATAATTAGGCGGTTCTTGACTCTGTCGCAGCGGGGCAGCCGCCCGATGAAGCAGCCGGACAGGACGCACACGCGCCGGAAGCGGGCTTTTCGGCAGGCTTGGAATCTGCAGAGGTCTTATCGGTTTTATCGGTAACATAAAATCCTGACCCCTTAAAAATAACACCGCTTCCGCCAAAAATAAGACGGCGGATTTCCTTGCCGCATTTGGGACAGTCTTTTAGAGGATTGTCGCTCATGGATTGAAAAACCTCAAAACCATGGCTACAGCTTTTACATTCATATTCATAAGTAGGCATATATTTTTAATATAATGGAAATATTGATATTTGTACACCAGATAATGCTTGACTTGTTTTAACCCCCGCTTTATTTTAGTATAAACAAACAGTTGTTTGTTTTAAGGAGATATAATTGTCGAATATCAATTCCGGTAAGCGCGCGCAATGGACAAATAGTATCGGGTTTGTTCTGGCAGCAGCCGGTTCTGCTGTAGGGCTGGGTAATATTTGGAGATTTCCCGGCAAGGCTTATGAAGGCGGCGGGGCGGCGTTTTTAATCATTTATATCGCTATTGTTGCCGTTATTGGCTCCACTGTAATGCTTGCAGAGCTTGTAATGGGCCGTAATACCCAGAAAAATACCATAGGCGCATATAGACAGCTTCGTCCCAAATGGGCGGGCTGGGGTGTTTTAAGCATCGTAACCTCGTTTATTATACTTTGCTACTATATACAGGTAGGCGGCTGGGTTATTTATTATATTTTTGGCTATATCTTAAAACCAGCGGAAATTTTTGCAAATCCAACAAATTATTTTTTAAATATGCTGGGATCAGATACAGTAAATGGCACGGTATTTTTTCCCTGGCTTGGCGCTGTTTTGTGTCCATTGTTATTTATTGGAATTGCGGTATATATCATTATCCGCGGGGTTAATAAAGGTATAGAAAATTTTAACAAGTTCGGAATGCCTGCTTTGTTTATCATTCTTATTATTTTGATGATTCGCTCTGTTACATTGCCGGGTGCAGGTGAAGGTATAAAATTTATGCTTACTCCAAACTTTTCTACAATAACACCGGATATTGTGCTTTTGGCATTGGGGCAGGCATTTTTTTCGCTTTCTCTTGGAATGGCAATTATGATTACTTACGGCTCTTATGTTAAAAAAGAAGAAAACCTTGCGAAAAGTACAGCCATAATTTGCGGAATGGATACTCTGGTTTCTTTTCTGGCGGTTTTTATGATAGTCCCGGCTGTTTTTGCTACCATTGGTTCGGAAAATGTAGGCAAGGGCGGCAGCTTTGCGTTTATTGCTTTGGCGGGAGTGTTTGAAAAAATGCCCGCGGGTGTTTTATTTGGGATATTGTTTTATCTTCTGCTGTTTTTCTCGGCTATTACTTCCGCTGTATCTCTTCTTGAAGGTTCTGTTGTTGCAATGACAGAACAATTAAAAATCGATCGTAAAATAGCTGCTATTGGTCTTGCCTTGATTATGTTTTTAATTGGAATCTTCTATACGATATCCCAGGTTTCCGTGGATATGACAGGCGTGTGGGCGGATTATGAAAACGGTATTTTCTTCCCCTCGTTTGGCGATTTTATGGAATATATTACTGATCGATTATTAATCCCGCTTAATGCGTTAACAGTTTGTATATTAGTCGGCTGGGTATGGGACACAAAAAACGGCATAAACGAAATCCGCCAAGACGGTAAATTTCGATTTAAACTTGCCGGTATATGGAGCGTTTCGCTAAAATATATCGCAATAGCGGCAATTTTAATAATCCTTGTATTCGGGTTGGTTTTTGGGAAATCGTTGAGTTAGGGCGATGGAAGTTATTTTACTTATCGCCATTCGGCGATAGCCACCTTCCGGAATCGAACCGAAGACCTCATGATTACAAGTCAAGTGCTCTACCAACTGAGCTAAGGTGGCATTACTTACAATAATGATGAAAAAAACGGAAAAGGTCAAGTTGTCTACTACTGTTTTTTGCCTTTCTTACCGGCTTGCTCCAGACACCATTTAATATGTTCGTGGAGTTCGGGGCGGGTGTCAAAGGAAAGACCTAGGTCATTTTCCATTTTTTTAACACTGTACAAGAAGGGGTTAATGCTCCACCCTAAGTCGTTTAGCACAACCCTGGACTTGGATTCCGGGCAATATTGAAGCATTGTGTCCGCGATGTCTTCCCACGAAAACCAGGTATTTCCAAGAGCCAGATAGATTTCTTCGTTAATATCGCTTTCCAGCAGCTTTAAATAAACCAGAGCTATTTCCTCGGCGGAAATAAATTGTGTGCCATCGTATTTTGTAAGAACTATCGGTCTATCGTTGACAACTGCGTCGGCAATATTCCTAAAACGATTGTCCGGCTCTGTAGATCCGCCCGGATAAGGCGGGTTTGAATATGTATAACCGGGTCGTATAATATTCCGCTTCATTGTTACTTCTTTTTTGTTGCCGTAATATTTTTTAAACCCCAAAACATAGGCTTCGGATGCCGCTTTTGTGCTTCCGTAAAGATCAATAGGAAGATTAACAAAGGTTTCGTTCATGTTGTGGCGCATATGACCCATAGCAGCTGTACTTGAAGTATAAATAAACTTCTCTACTCCGGCTTTTTCTGAAATTTCCAAAAGATTAACTGTTGCGGCAGTATCATTCATTAACATTGATATAGGTTCATTCCCCCAGCCAAGCGCAATATGAATAACTGCATCACAATCTTTTACTAATTTTTTTAGAAGATTATAATCGGTAATTTCGCCTTTTACAAGTTTGGCTTTCTTTGCCAAGCCGGAATATTTTTTTGGATCTCTGGACAGAACAACGGCTTCATGTCCGCTTTCTGTAACTGCCAAAGTAACATATTGTCCGATATTGCCTGTTCCGCCCGTAATAAATATTTTCATTTTACACCTTCTTTGTAAATCTTTACTGAACCGCAATGGGATTAACCCATGACCCGCAGATTAGGGTTGCGCTTAACGCATTTTGCCTTCATGTATATATGTTACTATACCGGGCTGTTTTTGTCAATGAAATTTAGGCTGAGCGGCAGCGAATTCCGTCAGCACCCCTGCTATAAATCTCTGCCCTTTTAAGTAACCTTGCCGCAGTGCGGGCATTTTCTTTCTTTTAATTCTGCCATGAAGCCCGAACAGATTATACCGCTTGGCAGGGCAATTAACATAACGCCAAGAATGGCTATTATGCCTCCGCATATTTTACCTGCAACAGTGATAGGATAAATATCTCCGTACCATACGGTTGTTAAAGTAGCTACCGCCCACCATGCAGTTTCTATGACATTCGAGAAATATTCCGGCTGGGCTGTGTGTTCGGCGTGATACATTACGGTAGATGCAATAAAAATCATTATCATTGTTAATATAATTGTAGCAAGCAGCTTTTCTTTTTCTTTTTTTAACACTTTGCCGATTATAACCATTGCTTCGCTGTACCTTCCAAGTTTTAAAATACGGAACATTCGCAATATTCTTAAAACTCTTAAAAATCTAAGATCGACGGCTATGATAAAAGGCAGGTAAAACGGAAGTATTGCCGCCAAATCTATTAACGCGCCAATAGAAAAAATATAAACGATGTAAGGGATTTTTGATTGCGGGTATTTTAATTTTGATGTCCATAAACGCAATAAATATTCGACTGTAAATATTGCTACAGAGAATACCTCAAAATAATGAAGGGGTGTCTTGTATTTCTCCGCAAAATCATCAAAAGTTGCGGCAGTAACGGCTACTACATTTAACAGGATAAGGGTAATTATAAATATATCAAAAATAAAACTGGGGGTGTCGCCTTCTTCGGCTTTTTCTAGTATCTCGAAAGTGCGTTTTTTTATCACTTACTTACCTCACTATATAGGGGAATTAACTCTCTGAACCGCGATGGATTCGCCTTCCAGTCAGCAACTTCCTGTTGCCTCCTTCCAGGCCGCGGTTAAACCCTGCCGGCGCCCTCCATGGCGCCTTTTCCTGTCGGCGGGCTTAACCGTTCGAATCCATCGCATTTTTTCTTGAACCGCGATGGATTCGAACCATCGACCCGTAGATTAAGAGTTGCACATAACGCACATAACCTTCTTATATATATGTTACTATACAGGGCTGTATTTGTCAATACTTATATTTGTTTATCTATGCTTTTCCGAAATAGAAACCTTATTACATTTTTTTATGTATTTGCCTAATAATTAGAAATGTTATGTGACATTTGATTTTACAAAAATAAATATAATTTTACAGCTTCAAAGGGGTATGTAAGGAAAATTTTTGTCTGTGTTGTTCAGTCTATTCTGGCAAAGCAATTTTGCAGTTTACGGGGCTTCAGGCAGTAATTCGCTGTTTTAACACCCAGAAAAAAAATTGTTGTGAGCGAGAGCGGGCAGGCATGGCGACAGGTCTCTACGAGTTTTAGAACTTTTTTACAGTACCTTTTATGGGGGGGGGGGTAGTATTGGCAGTTTTAATCAATAAAACATTTTTTTGCTTTAAAATAATTATCAATCGCAACTTTCCCGGCAGATTTTTCATATCCGGGGGTAAAATCGGCGGCATAAGCCCTTAACGGACATGGCTTTGATTTATATCGAGCGAGCCCCCTCTCTGTATTACCATCTAATGTCATAATTCGCTTTAAGGCATCTATCCCTTGATACTTTGACAATACTCGTTCATACCGCCCCCAGAAAAAAACATCTGCCGCTTCATAGGCTCTTGCGACAACATTCCTTATACAATAACCGTCATTCTTACATTCTGTTCTCAAAATTTCCCCTAAAGCCTTCAGTGCGAATTTATCCCACAATTTTTGTTCCCTTTCTTTTATTGTCATACTTCCCTCCTTGCATTTTTCAACATTTATTCCTTTTATCATTGGAAAAACCTATATTTTGCCCCGGACGGGTGTTATTCCTTATTCACTCATTCACCTGTATATAGGGAAAAGTGAATGAATGAATAACTATCCTTATTCACACTATTCACACTATTCACTTTGTGAACAGGAATGAACAGGTGAACAGGAATAAACGCCGTCCCTGCCGCCTGTCTTAAAAACCTTGTTTTGATCTTCCAGCCTCTTTAATGTATTTAAGACAGTATTTTGTTTCTTTCCCAAAAACCCCGCGATAGTGCTGGCTGTTATTCCAACCTCTCCGGCACCGACAATTAAATCGTATATGCGTTTTTGCTCAGGCGGCATACTGCGTTCTTTTATAATGTTTCCCTTACCTGTAATTTTCCATGCGCAAATGTCAGCATTAAAAGCTATATTATAACAATTTTCTTCTACATCCCGACCTTTAATAATCATTTCCCCGTCCGGTTTGCCGTCAGGTCTCCTTAACTGGATAATGGTATCGACTGCGCCATTTATACCCTGTGATCCCATTCCTTCGTCTGCCCATGAAGTTTCGCCGTTTCTGTTCCCGCTCCCTTTTCTAGTGTGGTGTATTAAAACAATAGAGATATGTTTTTCAATAGCTATTTTTTGAATTGCGGAAACAGCCCTATAAGTTTCAGAATACTTATTGCTATCTTCCATAGGACAAAATTTGTATAAAGTATCAATGATGACTAACCCTGTTTCCGGGAATTCTGTTAAGTATCCCTTCAATGAGGATAAGCTCCCTTCCCATGTAGTAGCTGTTATAAAGGTTAGATTATCATTGCTAATACTACCCTGTTTTTCCAGACGGTCTTTAATGCGCCTCTCTCCGTCTTCTAACGCAAGGTACAGAACTTTTTTACACTGTTTAATTTTTTCCGATCCCATGAAGTAACCGCCGCAAGAAACGGCTGTCGCTAAGTGTAAAGCAAACCATGACTTGCCCATTTTCGGCGCACCGTCAATCTTTGTAAGACCTTCAGGGATTATTCCTTCAACCGTCCACTTCAACGGCGGATAATCCGCTTTCATTATTTGCCTTGCCGTCTTTCCGGTCTGCCAAGGTTTTTTACCAGTGCCGGCAAATTTAATTTTTTCAAGTTTCAATAACAAATCATTTACATTCGTTTCCAACGCCATATTATCAGATGTTTCAATAGTGCTTCTAAATAAATCCAGTTCCGTCTCTATATTGCGTTTTTGGCTTGCCAATAATATTTGATCTTCATAATACACAAGATTGGCTGCACTCGATACAGTATTCGTCAGTTCTTGAATACGCGAAGCCTCACCGGGGAGCTCATGAAACACAGTTGTAAGATCGGGCTGTACTCCATTATCCCATAAATCGTATATAGCTCTGAATATTTTAGCATTTGCCGGACTTTGGAAGTCTTTAACATTAAGGCGTGTTTCAGGCTTTCCTTCGGAATGTAAAAGGCTCCCCAAATAGCATTGTTCTATTTCTATTCTGTCCATTAAATCCCCCTTCTAGCGGCGTTAGCTGTCATGGCATTTATTTTCGGGGCTTTAAGTGCGCTTAAATACGGCGGCGGATTGACACAACGGCGTTTTTCGTTTATTATGTAATTAGATTTTGTTGATTTTGTCGTTTGCCGTTCGGGATACGCCTTGCCCCGGACGGCTAATTTTTTACTTTTCATTGACTCTCCTTCTGTCTTGCGACAGTAATTTATTCCCGATTAAATATCATAGCTTCCTTGTGATCCTGAAGTCGCTTTGCCGGGCATGATACTTGTTTCTTTTATTATCCTAAATTTTGGGTGTCCATCATGGACACAACACTCAAGGGTAACCTTACCAAATTCCAAACTCATGAGTTCTCTATGGAACGCGATGTAAGCAATTCCCTCTGCTTCATGGTTAATTTCAAAACTCATGCCCACCCTCCAATCTCTTCCTTTATAGCAGAGCCGCAAGCTATGTTCTTATTAACCAGTGTCCTCTCATTGTACCTCATTGTACCTCCTTACATCTTCCGTAAGGGTTCTTTTGAGAAAAACATCGATGTCTTCCTGGGTAAACCTGACAAGCGATCCAAGTTGCCGGAATGGCAATAATCCGTCTTTTCTGAAGCGGTCAATTGAGATTGTTGAAACCTGCAATAATTCAGCCGCTCCCTTCTTGTCTAATAACATCATAAACGCTCCTTTTCTGTCTCCACGACAGTAAATTGATTTATGGGTAGTATACGGCTATTTCTTTTGTTTTTTGGAACGGAACTAACGGAAGATAAAATATTTATGTTCCGCTCTCAAGACGGTTTATCGACTTTCAATTCTCGGTAGTAACGACTTGCGGTATCGGCTGGTATATTATCAATATATTTAATAAATAATAAAATAGTACCTCCTCCCATTCCTTTATGTATTAATTCTCTTACTATTGGTCTACCTTTTCTAGATATTAAAGGATATTTTCCGTCTTTTAATTGCGAAATATATTTTTTACCGTACAATACCTTTAATATTTCTCTATATTCATTTTTTATGTCTTTGGGGTATTTTATAGGTTCAAGGCTTTCAGGCTCTATCTTATTTGCCGGAATATTTCTTATTCTGTCCTGCCAATAATTCAAACTTTTTAATAAACCAGTGTATACATCATGCTGTAAGTTATAATAACCCTTATTCGTTACAAGGTTTATGTCATTTCCGCTAACCGTAATTCCCTTTTCACATGGGTTTCGCAATTTTTCTATTCTTTCAAGTTTTCCGGCAACATCATTTTTTTTATTTTCAAGTAATAAGATAGCTTTGTTTTTGTCTGTTTTACCAAGGAACGCATCTTCATATATTTTACCGTATGTGTCGCATTTTGCTTTTAAGTCTGTATTTGCTTTATTATATATTTCTTTTTTTACACCCTTGAATTTGCCTGTAATTATATCTTCATCGGGATTTAATTCTAATTCGGGTTTTATTCCAAGATCAGGAAATGGCTCTCCGTTAATACATATTGCTTTGACTTTCTTTTTCATTCCCCCCTCCTCATTTTGGTAGGTATATCTATTTTATCATATTTTCCATTCCCGTAGAATAAGTAAAAATTGCCGGGTTCTGCTCTCCCGGCATAGCGTTTTTATCCGTTCCTTATGGCTTCCCCCTGTAAACGAATATCCGCATCCCATACGGGCGCGGTGAATAAAAAATGACGGGCGGCAGTGCCTCACGGCAGGGCATGGATAGTTCCATTTACCCGTCATTATTATTTTACAATCTCCGCAATATGGCGGCTATTCCGTCATTATATGCCTTTTCCGCGTAAGGGTTGTTTTCCCTTATTTTTTTAGCTATCTCGTACGCTTCTATTGATTCCTTAATATACCTATTCAGCCCTTTTTTAATGGACTTATGATTTAAGTACTTTTTTCTTTTTTTGTTCATGTTAAAACCCTTTCCATGAATTCCCGTAATGCTGTAAAAGGTTCGTTTAATGTAACAGTGTAAAGATTTCCGCTCTTGGTTTCGTTACTAATAAGAATATCCATTAAGTCCAATGCTTCCTTTTTAGTATTTATGCGGAAATCTTTAGGAAAATCCACTGTACAGCTTGGGTATTCTGCCACTCCGCCCAAACTCTTAACTTTTTTTTCATACGCTTTATCTGTCATAATATCCCCCTTGTATTGTTCCCACCCATACAGGTAAGGCAAAAATATCAGTTCGGGGCTGTTTACGCCCCTATACTGTTCCTTACACCGCCACCCGGAGCCTTGCGCCGTTAATATCCCCGGTTATCACCCGAAGCCCTGCGGCTTTCAAACTTACCGCTGCTGGCGCGTATTGTGCCGGCAAATAGCCCAGACGGTACAATCCACGCCCGTACTGGACACCTACCCAAACGGCGGCGGCTTTCTTGTCTGCCTTGTTGCAGGGTTCCGGCACTATGAAAGCCCGTATTTGGTCAGGGCTGTATTTTGCCAGCCTGCGGAGGGCTTCTTGGCGGTTGCCGAATGAAACACCCCGAACCGCTAATTCCAGACCGCCAGCTTTTACGATTGTCCAAGCCTGAACAAATGCCGCGCCGCGGTCGCCGTCCATGCGAGGGGCTAGCCTGTTGCCCAACGCCATTACTTTGCTTTTCAATTCTCTTGTCATAGTTATTATCTCCTTGTCTTAAATTTTATAGTTTAATTATACACTATTTAATTTAGCTTGTCAAGCATTATTTACACTTTTTTATTTATTTTTCAAATATTATTGACGAAAATACATTATAAGATGTATAATATAAATAGATTTGGAGGGTAATAATGCCACTTACATTTGGTGAAAAAATTAAGGTTTTAATCGGAAGGCGGGGATTATCGATTACCGACCTTGCAAAAAAAACTGGACAATCCCCACAAAATATGTCTAATAAAATGAAACGGGATAATTTTTCAGAAAAAGAGTTGAAAGAAATTGCCGATGTACTAAATTGCACATTTAAGGCAAAATTTGTCCTAAACGACACCGGGGAAGAGATATAGCTAATTATATATAATAATATCCCCTAGCGGTGCAGGAGAGTAAAAATGAACGATAGAAACTGGTACACAATAAAAGAGTTTTCGGAACTTACGGGAAAAAGCAGATCTTATCTATACAAGCTCGGCGAAAGGGGTGTGCTGATTATTAAAAATGGAATAGGGGGAAAAATTATCCCAAAATCCGAATATATACGATACCTTGATAACGGGTTATCGGACACCATTGAGCAATAAGGGCTTTATCAAGGAAATCCCCCTCATTCCTTATTCATTCATTCACTTTTCCCTATATACAGGTGAATGAGTGAATAACTACTTACTGGTTTATCTTAAAACCTCTTGACAGATTGTCTTATATATAATACAATATATATATGTACGATATTGAATTGACCGATGAATTTGACAACTGGCTCAGGGGGTTAACAGATAGCAAAATTCAAAAAATTATCATTAAGCGTATCAGGACAATGTCGCTTGGTTCACTTGGCGAAGTTCGATCCCTGAATGACGGTCTTTTTGAAGCTAAAATCAGATACGGTCAAGGATATAGGCTTTATTTTGTGAACCATGGAAAAAGAATTATTATCATGCTCTGCGGTGGTAATAAGTCTACGCAAAATAAAGATATTATAAAAGCCAGAAACATGGCAAAGGATTTAATATGATTAAAACCAAGAAATTCGATGTTATTAATTACCTTAAAACAGATGACGACATACACGAATACTTAGAAGTAGTCCTTGAAGAAAAAGACTATAACTATTTACCGGTAGCCCTTGCGGATATTGCGCGGGCACGCAAGGCAATGACACCCGCCGCAAAAGCCGCAGGCGTTACCCGTACCAGTCTATATCAATCTCTTTCAAAAAATGGGAAGCCCGCCTTTGATACCGTTGCAAAAGTTGCGCTTTCCCTTGGGTATAAAATAACCTTGGTTCCCATGGCGCAGAGCGGGTAACAAGGCTTGTTCTATCCTCACGAACGCCGTAGAGCCAATCCTTACGCTTCCGGCTATGATACACACACACACATATATACCTATATATAAGTGTGTGTGTGTGTGTAATAGTTATTCATTCATTCACTTTTCCCTATATACAGGTGAATAAGGTGAATAACTATTAGGGGAAGCCCTATTGACAATACAATATATATGTTGTATATTCATTCTATGACAGCAAAAGAAATAATAAAAATACTTAAAGCAAATGGGTGGAACCTAAACAGAATTAGAGGTTCTCATCATATTTTTGTCAAAGAAAGCTGTCGCTCTGTGTCTGTTCCGTTTCATGGTAATATTGATTTGGGTATTTTGGGAAAAAGGATACTTAAACAAGCTGGTATCAAATAGGAGGTTTATATGATTTACCGTTGCAATATAGAAAAAGATGGGGATAAGTTTGTAGTGGACTTTCCTGATATGCCAAATGTATTAACTTTTGGTTTTTCTCACGAACACGCTCTAGAAATGGCAAAAGAAGCCCTTGAAGGGTGTCTTGAAGCCGACATCTCCCAAGGAAACGCAATTCCTGCGCCCATATATAAAGATGGTTATCCAATTTCTGTAGCAAGCCATATCATTTTGTCTCTCCGGCTTCGGGAACTCAGGGGAGAACAAAGTCAGACCGATATTGCTAAACGGCTTGGACTTTCTTATCAATCCTACCAACGCCTTGAAAACCCGCGGAAAGCGAACCCGACCGTAAAAACATTGGAAAAAATAGCTAGCGTTTATGGTCGGGAGTTAAGTATTTCATTATAAAGGTAACAATATGATTAAATTAATAAAAACCCTTATACTGGCGGCAATTCTACTTATTTGTGTTTTTATATTTGCGTATTTTTTCGTAAAATCTTTGCTTTTCCGCGTTATACTATGGCTAATTTTGTTTGCGGCATCGGTTATTGTTATAATAATTGGGATAAGGGCATACAAGAAAAATAAGCAAAATATTTAATTACCTCTTGTTCGTACGGGGCAAAATTGGACACCCTATCTCATTCCTTATTCATTCATTCACTTTTCCCTATATATATGTGAATGAGTGAATAACTATTAGGGGAAACCTCTTGACATATTGTATCTTTCAGGATACAATAGAGATATGCTAAAGGTTCAGGAAACGGATAATTTTAAGACTTGGATAAGAGACTTAAAAGACAAAATAGCACAGTCCATTATTAACGCCCGTATCCGCCGTATCTCTTCCGGCAATTTTGGGGATACTAAGCCAGTCGGCGGCAATGTTTCAGAACTGCGTATTGATTACGGTTCCGGTTACCGTGTGTATTACACCCGAAGGGGTAGGGAAATTATCATATTGCTTTGCGGAGGAAATAAATCTTCGCAGAGTAGGGATATAGAGACCGCGAAGCAAATCGCGGACAAATTAGGAGGCATAGTATGAAGCCAGTAAAAACAACTGTATGGGATCCGGCAGAATACCTTGAAACCGAGGAGCAGATCGCCGTATATCTTGACGATATATTCAAAAGCGATGATCCCGATCTTATCATTGCCGCTATTGGTGATGTAGCCCGAGCGCGGGGAATGTCAAAAATAGCAGATGATACAAATCGCGGCAGGGAAAGTCTGTATAAATCTCTCTCGCAGGGCGGCAATCCGTCTTTTGAAACAATTATGAAAGTATTACTTTCTTTGGGTTTTGGCTTACAAGTAAGACCGGAGCCAAAAGCGGCATAAGGGGGTAGGTGAAACTAACAATTTCCCCTAACACCCCTTAATAAAGCAGCGCCTTCGGAGTAGCCCAGAAGGCGCAAAATTTACGCGCTTTTCTTAAACTGGAAGATACTCCCAAACACTTCAGCCGCCGCCCTTCCCATAACCTCGATATTTTCATCAATGACATGATCCGCATAGGCTTCAAATACCGCCTTTGATTTATGCCCAGTAACGCGCTGTACCTGTTCCGCTGTCATTACATCCGTCATGCGGGCGGCGTAATAGTGCCGCCATGAGTGAAAGCAAATTTTTCTTGCCTTATAGTCTATTCCATATCTTATAAATGCTTCTTTCAGTCCTTTATAAATAAAATGTCCGTCATAACGCGGTAAGTAAGGATCAAGTCCATAGAAAACAAACGGATTATCTGTTTTGTGCGGATTATCCGCCAGTAGTTCAAGCAGTCCTTTTTTAACATCCGGCAATAATGGAACTCTGCGGACTTCCCCATTTTTAGGAAGCTTTAATGCATCTTTATATTTTCTATTTCATGAGTGCCTTATATGTAAAACATTTTTTTCAATATCAATGTCATTTTTACTTATGGCAAGTACTTCACCTAATCTTAACCCTGTTGTCATTGCAAGCGCATTTCCGGCATATGCCGCTTTATCTTTCCAGTAGTGGGAAAAAACCATCTCTACTTCCTGCGGAGTGAGGCATCCGCGCTTCTGTTCATTATTTGAATACATTTTAAGCCCGGCGGCGGGATTGGAAGGAATGAACCCTTCCTGTGCCGCGTATCCCAATGGAACCGTTCCGGCTTTCAAGATTGAATTCAGGTGATATGAAGAATAACCCATGCCGGCAATATGAAGGGAAAAATCTTTTAAGTCTTTCCTTGTAATGCTTGCCATTTGGCGCCCTTGAAACTGTGGAGCCCAGAATCGTTCTATCCTTCTCGTTGCTTCCATGCAATATCCGCGCCCTATCGACTGCCCGTGAGCCAGTTTCTCGCGTACATAAGCAGACTTTTCATAGTCAAAAAAGTTTTTAAGATAAGTTATAAATTCTATACTTCCACGCTTCGCATCTGTTGCCGGAAGGGATAAAAGCCCTCTATTTCTTAATACTTCCGCAATCCGTAAAGCTCCGGCAGTGTCTAACTCGATATTTTCAATGATTTTAAGAATACCTGTCAAACTCGATACCGCTTCCAATGTTTGTGGTTCGGGCTTTTTATATACCGGTATGCGCCCGCGCTTGCGTTCTGGGATACCGTCCTGAAGCCATCCTGAAACGATTATAAGTGCTTCGTCTCTATTTTTGGTCATAGTTGACCGATAACAAATTCTTTGCCCTGTTTCAGGATTAAGAATTTCCGCCGCGTAGTTACCTGTTTTTGATTGTCTGTAAAGGTTAAAACCGCGCATATACCCTCCGTCCGGGAATAAGTCTTTCCGATTTTATTCCCGATTTTAATTTGAAGGTAACGCGCCATTTGTATGGTAGTGTTACTTTTTAATTGCGCTAACTCCTTACTACATAAGAAATTAACACTCTGAACCGCGATGGATTCGAACCATCGACCCGTAGATTAAGAGTCTACTGCTCTACCAACTGAGCTAGCGGTCCGAATCAAGGTAAGTGTATTTTTATCATAATGTCAGGCAATAGTCAAGGATACCTAATTATTAAAAAACCCTCAATTAAACATACCTTGTTTATATAACAAAAATTATGATATAATATCTATATGAAAAGAATAATTTTAACAGTTACCTTATTATTAGCCGGGATGGCGGTCTTTGCTCAGGATTTGTCATACTATACCAGAGAATACGAACGAGGGGACGGCTCTTTTGCCGAGCGGTTGGCGGTTTTGGAAACTCTCCAGGAAGCCGGGGTGCAGGCAACAGGGGTTTTTTACAATAATGCCCTTAAATTTTTGCTGCTTAGAGCCCCCGATATTGATTCCAGAAGGGAACAGGAAGCCGCGGAAAAATCTGTCGTTATTTTGGCGCAGGCATTGGGAGCGGCAAAACATACTGCCGCCGCCGCAGACCTTTGGCATGCTGCCGAAGTTTTTGATGTTGTAAGAGAACCCCCAAAAGACCCAAGCGAAGGTCTTGCCATGCAGGCTGCCATTATTGCTTTGGGAGATGTTGACGGAAAAGCTTATATTCCGCATATCGTTCAAAGATTAGCAGATTACAACACACAAACCTACAGAAATGCGGAAACCAGACGCAGGGTACAAACCGCCGTAATTGGATGCATACGGGCGCTGGAAACCTTTAAAGATGCTTCCGGCTACAGACCGGTGTTCTTTGCATATACCGGCAGTTGGGATCCAATGATAAAACAAATTGCAGGCAATGCCCTTCCCAATATTTCAGAAGACCCCGCAGATGTAATTATAGAAATTATCCGCGATCCTTCTGTCGAGCCGCCTATCAAACTAGAAGCATGGAGAGAAATGCTTAAAACAAGAGCGCCAAATGCTTCTAAAGCAAAAGTTGCAAGCGTGGCTCTGGAAATTGGATGGCTTGTTCAGACGACCTCCCGCCCTCATCAAAATAATTTAAGAGAAATGCGCAAAAGCGCGATTGATATTATCCGTCAATTTGGCGCTTCAGGCGAAACTGTTTATGCAGATTTGGAAAAATCATACAGCAATAACTTTATAAGTAATCAGCCTGACTTCGATGAAATTGCAGGCGTGCTGAATACTCTTGCGGCATTAAAAACCGAAGAAGCTGTCGCGCTTCTGCATAAATTCCTTTTCGAACTTCACTCAAGAAGAAGATCAGGACCTTGGAGAAATAAAGAAAGACAGCTTTTTGAATGGGTTGTTTCCAGCGTTGGCGTTACAGGCACTCGTTCTCCGGAAGTCAGGCTCTTGCTTTCTACCATTCAGAGGTCGGATCAATATACTTCACAGGAACGCACAATGGCAAGGAATGCCTTAAACGCATTGGGGAATTAGTTGCTGTAAGTTAGAGACTGGAAATTAAATTAAATTAGATTAGATTAAGGCAGCGGACTAAATGTCCGCTGTTTTTTTCTGTTAATTGGGGGTGTTCGTTCCGGCAGCGATCCAGAGCGTGCGGACACCTTGGAGCAAATGAACAGCCTAAAGTATTTTTTCTTTTTTCGATATGTCCGGTTTCCGTTAAACAAGCGGTTTCCTTATTTCCCGCAGCCGAAGAAAACAATAATTTGGTATATGGATGCATTGCTTTTTTGTATAAATAGGCGGCGGGCGCTTCTTCCATTAATTCTCCCTTGTACATAACGCCAATACGGTCGCAGAAATAGCAGGCTACTTTTAAATCGTGAGCAATAAACAAAAAAGATATATTTCTTTTTTTACTAATATCCAGCAGCAAGTTTAATATTTGCCCCTGAATCGATACATCCAGCGCGGATACAACTTCGTCGCAGATTAATAATTCCGGTTCCATTAAAAGAGCGCGCGCAATGGAAATACGCTGCCGCTGCCCGCCGGAAAATTCAGACGGCCGTTTTTCTAAATCTACTGCTCCCAGTCCTACTTCTTCTAAAATGGCGGCAGCCTTTTCGCGCAGTTCCTTTTCTTTTACGCCTTTTTTTCTTAGCGGCTTCCTGCATCCGGAAACTAAAACTTCATACACGCTCATTCGGGGGTTAAGCGACCTTGCGGGATCCTGAAAAACATAGCGGACTTTTTCGCGGTAATTTTGCAATGCATCTTTTTTTAACATACTGACATCTACAATACCGGTATCCGCAGTGCCGGCATTATCCCCGTCGTAAAAAAGAATCTGCCCGGAGTCTGCCTCGTACATTCGTACCAATAAACGCGCGGTGGTGGTTTTTCCGCAGCCGGACTCTCCTACAAGCCCGTAAGCTTCGTTTTTTCCAATAGAAAAAGAAATATCATTAACCGCATTTACAAATTTTCCAAAACGGGCAAAAAAGCCCGCTTCCAAATTAAAGCGTTTGCGTAGATTTTTTACAGTTAATAACGACATATTAGACATTGTATAATTTTGTCATTTTTATTCTTTTTTGTCAAAGCAATTTACTAATTATTTATCCAAAATATGTTATAATAATCCAATGGCACAGCTTAACGCGCTTGTTCTTTATAAAGGTAAACCTGCCATTGTAAAGGAACATTCTGACGACAAATACAATATTTCCCTTGCAGACGGATCGCATATAAAAGTAAGAGACAAAGATATAGAGCAATTACACCCCGGGCCTGTTAAAAATTTTGGCGAGCTGGATACACATAAACCCGATATTTCCGCAATTCGCGAAGCATGGGAACTTTTATTGGACGAAGACAATACACAATTAACCCATAAAGAAATAGCTTCCATTGTATTTGGAGATTTTACACCTTCCTCCGCTTATACCGTATATTGCATTTTACAGGATGGCCTGTATTTTACGGGAACAATTACAGATATTAAACTGCGCAGCAAGGAAGAGATAGAAACCGAAGAAGCCAAACGCAGCGAAAAACAGCGTGACGGCGAAGAACGAACTAAATTTTTGGAAAGATGTAAAAACAACCGGTTAACAGAAGAGGATTTACAGCAGGCATCGTCGCGGTTTATGCAGGATGTAGAAGCTCTTGCTTACGGCAAATCTGTAAAAAGCCGTACCATGAAAGAGCTTGGACTTTCAGAAACGCCGGAGGACGCTCATGCACTTTTATTAAAAACCGGCATTTGGACAACAGAAATAAACCCCCACCCCGTACGCTTTGGAATTTCGCTTAATAGCGTAAATATCTGTCCCAGTAATCCTCCTGCAGAAGATCGCCGCGATCTTTGCCATCTTGATTCATTCGCTATCGACAGCCCGTGGAGCAATGACCCGGACGATGCCGTCTCTATAGAGATAGAAGAAAAATGTTTTATCCTTTATGTTCATGTTTCAGACCCTGCCTCCTCTATCAATTTTGACAGCCCGGCGGAAAAAGAAGCGCGCGACAGGGGGGCTACGCTTTATCTGCCGGAAACAACCGTTCGCATGATATCCGACGAATGTTTATCTATATTCGCGCTTGGTTTAAGCGAGAAATCTACAGCTCTTACTTTTAAATTAACGGTAAACGAAAATGGCGAAATACAAAAGACAGAAATATTTCCTTCTACAGTAAAAGTACGCCGCCTTACTTACAATGAAGCGGACAAATTAATGGATAATACGGATTCTTCGGAAGGAACAGCTTTACAAACTCTGAATAATCTTGCCATGCTTTTATTAAAACGGCGTATGGCACAGGGCGCGGTAAATATAGATCTTCCCGATGTACATATCAGTATAGAAAATGGAGAAGTATCTATTAAACCCTACGATAAAAATATATCAGCCATTATGGTAAGGGAATGTATGATTGCCGCAGGCGAAGGCGCGGGAAATTGGGCAAGCGAAAGAGGTTTAGCTATGCCGTACATAAGCCAGGAAACAGAGCTCCCTTCTAATAATATACTTCCCGGTTATGCAGGTTCCATGCAGCTTCGTAAAGGCATGAGGCCAAGAGTTATTTCTACAAAGCCGGGGCGGCATCAGGGTTTAGGTTTGGATATTTACACCCAGGTTACAAGTCCATTGCGCCGTTACACAGACCTTCTTGCGCATATGCAAATACGCGCTTTTTTAAACACTGCCAAAGGCAATACACCTCTTTCTGCCGATGAAATATCCGCGCGGTTTGGTTATAGCGAAGCCGCTGCTGCTGCCTGTGTTCAAGCCGAACGCGCATCAGATAATCATTGGAAAATGGTTTATTTATCCGAAAAAAAAGAATCAGTCTGGAATGCGGCTGCTCTGGAGAAAAAGGGAAACCGCTGGCTGGTAATTATTCCTGCGCTTGCACTGGAAACACAGGCTGCATTAAATAAAGATGTTTACCCAAACGAAGAAATTAAACTAATTTTAAAATCTGTAAATATTTCGCGCGGAGAAGCCGTATTTGTTCAGGAGTAATTATACCGCATACACACATTCTTTTAGTTCGTTGGCATGACTGCGTATTTTTTTAAGAGCTTTAAGTTCTATTTGGCGGACAGTTTCCGGAGAAATATTTAACTTATTGCCTATCTCTCTTAAAGTGTGCCGCTTGCATCCGTTTAATTGATACCGGTAGCTTATTATCCGCCTTTCTCTTTCTTTTAATTTGTTCAGGATATTCATGGTGCCGTCGCGGGAAAATTGTTTTAGTAAATTTCTTTCCGGGCAATATGTATAATCTTCGTGAACATCCATGCTGCCGGTATTTTCGTCATTCATTACATATAATTCCAGAGGGAGAGAATCCGCAGTCATGTTAACGATAGAATCAACATACTGAACAGAAAGACCAAGCTCTTTTGCAATATCCGCGGTTTGTGGCTGCTGCATCATCGACTGGCATAGAATATTATATGTTTGTTTAATTCTTCTAAAAGTGTCTTCCTTGCGCTGAGGCAAACGCACCATTCTTCGTTTATTTACAATAAAACGGGATACAAACTGCCGTATCCACCAGCCGGCATAGGTGCAAAATTTTACATTTTTTCTGTAATCGAATTTTTTGGCAGCCTGAATAAGACCCATATTGGCTTCCTGGATAAGATCCATAACAGGAATTTCGGGTATATTGTACGAACCGGCTATTTTTGCCGCAAGGCGTAAGTTGGAATTTACAAGTTTATGCAGGGCATTATCGTCGCCGTTTTGAATCAATTTTGATAGTTTTTGTTCTTCATCAAAGTTTAATAGAGGATAAACTTTAATCTGCTTAAAGTATGTGTCCAAGAGGCTGTCTTCTTTTATTGTTTTATTAAACATACCTTTTATATAGCAATTCTTGTGCCAAGTCCGGTAAGGCAGCGATATTTCAGGTTAATTCATTATTAGATAAGGATTTATATTGATTTTAACCGTATGAATATTTAAAAAATGCCTGTTTATGTATAAAAAAAGATACACTTATATTATATTTTTTACTATATTCATTTTTTTTTCTTTGTGGTAAAGTGTCGTATGAATATTGGAATAACATTTTTGGAAAAAGAAGAAAATGTTTACTATTATGTAAATTGGTCTCCGCTGGCAAAAGCCGACCGCTACGAAATTAACGCAAAAGTCCCGTCTGTAGGCGGGGTTTTCGAACTTTATTGGATGGATGATCAAAAACGCCTGCGCCTTTTTAGCGTGGGTCAGACTATTTTTGGCGGTCTAAGAAGCGAAATAAGACGGCTGACAGATCCGGAACTTTGCTCCAACGACGAAAAAACCAAAAGAATACTGGAAGATAACGAAATTTGGTACAGATACTCCACCACCGATTCTTCTAATATTATGGCGGATGTAGTTTGGTTTTTTATGCAAAGATATTTTCCGGAAAAAGAAGATCTAAGACATTCCGGCCGTTACAAAGAAGTATTTATAAAGGAATCCGAGCCGGATAAATTAATCTGGGTTCCATAAATATAAGATATGATTGAATATATAACCCCTTCCAATATTGATGACAGAGTACTTGCCCGTGCGGTGCGGCTTCTGGAAAATGGCGCTCTTGTCGCCCTTCCTACCGATACAAGCTGGAGTATTGTCTGTTCATTAAAATCTCCTGCCGGAATAAAAAAACTCCGGCAAATTTCCACACAAAGGGACGAACAGCACTTTACCCTTTTATGTTCGAATATTTCCCAGTTTGGAGAAGTATGCAGTATCGACAACACCCGTTTTAGGCTGATTAAACGATTAACCCCGGGACCATATGTGTTTATTTTAACTACATTGCATGGAACCGAAAAAATACTGGACATTCGCAGGCGGGAGGTTGGCGTACGAATACCCGACTACCCTGTTCCCATCCGCCTAATCGAAACTTTACAACACCCGCTTTATTCCATAACGGCAAAGAAAAGTCTTACCGGCGACAATGAACCGGCAGACAAGGAAGAGGACGAACTTTTCGAAAGCGGGTGGGAATTGGAAGATATAGAAGGTTTAGATTTAATTCTGGACTCCGGAGAAGAACGGGAGCGGATTTTTTCTACAATTTTAGATATGACTACAGAAGAAATTAAAATACTTCGAAAAGGCGCCGGTCTTTGGCCTGTTTAAACAACACTTTTTATACGATATGTGTTATATTTAATAAATGAGGATGAAGCAGCAGAAAAAATTTAAATTGGTCTACAGAAGAAGGGCTTTAATTATACTTGCCCTGCTTACCCAAATTGCGCTTACCATCTTCCTTATTATTGGTACCAGAATGTACCTTAAATTTATCTACTGGATTCTGCCCGTCTTAAGCGTCATTGTATGTATTTATGTAATAAACAAACAAGAAAAAGCCGGATACAAACTAATATGGATTTTTATTATAATGCTTGTGCCAATTTTTGGCGGCATCCTTTATATATTATTAAATATTATTTCCAGCCCTAAAAAATTAAGAATGGCGCTGGATGTTAACATGGCAAATTCGCACACTGCTTTTTATCTTCCCGGCAACCGTCTGGAAGAATTTAAAGTGGCTCATCCTGAATACAAAATTAACGCGCAATATCTTCAGGAATACGCGGGATTTCCCATTTACACAAATACAAGACAGGAATACCTGCCATCCGGAGAAGCTTTTTTTTACAGGGTATTGGAAGAATTAAAGAAGGCGCAAAAATATATTTTTTTGGAATTTTTTATTTTAAAAGAAGGAATGATGCTTAACTCCATATTAAAAATTCTGGAAATGAAAGCTGCAAACGGTCTGGATGTAAGAATTATGTACGACGATCTTGGCTGCTTTTACACATTGCCTCAGGATTTTAGGGAAGAATTAAAGAAAAAAGGTATAAAAACTTTTGTATTTAACCCGTTTAAACCGATTGTTTCTTCATTGCAAAATAACCGCGACCATAGAAAAATAATTTCCATAGATGGAAGAGTGGCATTTACAGGCGGGCTAAATCTTGCGGACGAATATATCAATGTAGTAGAAAGGTTTGGGCACTGGAAAGATGCCGCAATAATGATAGAGGGCGATGCCGCATGGTCGCTTACCTTAATCTTTTTACAAATGTGGAATCTTGGCAATCATGACAATAACGAAGAAACAGAAGGTTATGCTTCTTATTATCCTTCAAAACAGAAAGACGCACTGCCCGGCACAAAAGCCTGGGGGTTTGTCCAGCCTTATGCAGACAGCCCTATAGATAAAGAAAATGTCGGGGAGCATGTTTATATTCAAATAATTAATCAGGCAAAAGATTATGTATATATTAATACGCCTTATTTAATTGTTGATGACAACCTTTTATCCGCCCTGACTCTTGCCGCCAAAAGCGGCGTCGATGTTCGTATTATTACCCCGCACCGCTGGGACAAAAAAATTGTCGCAATAACATCGCGTTCTTATTACCGCAGGCTTATACAGGCAGGGGTAAAGGTTTACGAATATTCTTCCGGTTTTAATCATGGTAAAACATTTGTTTCCGACGATAAAATAGCCACAGTCGGCACTACAAACCTGGATTTCCGCAGTCTTTACCTGCACTTCGAATGCGGCGTATTAATCTATGCAAGCGACGAAATTACAGCAATTAAAGATGATTTTATCCGCACCATTCCAATCTGCCAGGAGATGACAATTAAAGATTGCGCCAGAAACGCCGCCCAAAGAATCGTCCAGGATGTGTTGCGTATTATTGCGCCATTATTGTAGTATATTAATATGGCAAATCTTTTTGACTATATCACATGGCGGGGGGATCTGGATTGTAAAAAATCCCCCCTTAATCCTGTGGATTTTCTAATATTTTCGCAGCTTTCTTACCTCCCTTTTGACGGCATAGTTCCCTCGCCCGAAGAAAAAGAAGAAATCAGCCTGCAGTCGGCTTTGGAAATTATATTGGAAAAACTCCACACAACAGAAGCAGGCTTTGGTCCGGTTTTGGGTTTTAAGGAAGATCCGGATTTTATAAATGCCCTTATAAATTCAAACCGTTTTGGAAACTGCCGCCTTCTTGGATATGTTAATCATATCGATACTGAAAGAGAAATACAATTTTCCGCTCTTTGCATATACACAGGGCACGGCGACTGCATTATATCTTTCCGCGGAACAGATTCTTCGTTTGTCGGCTGGAAAGAAAATTTTAACATGGCTTTTAAGGAAGTTGTCCCCTCGCAGCAAGAAGCGGTAAAATACCTTGTAAAAATGTTTCCTCCCTTAAAAAGGAGCTTGCATATTTGCGGACATTCAAAAGGCGGAAACCTTGCAGTTTATGCAGCCTCTTTTTGCGGCAAAAAAATGCAAAGACGAATAACCGGAGTACACAGCTATGACGCGCCGGGCTTCCACGAATCTGTAATTAAAAGTGACAGCTACACAAAAATAAAAGATAAAATATATTGCTATATTCCGCAGGCATCTATTATAGGAATGATGCTGGAACAAGGCTGCCGTTTTAATGTCGTAAAAAGTTCTCAGACCGGTCTTATGCAGCATTTTCTTTTTTCGTGGGAAGTTACACATAACGATATTGTTCGTGCAGAGAAAGTTAATCTTAAAAGCCGCTATGTCGATAAAACTATCCGGGAATGGGTTGGTAAATTGGATAACGAAAAACGCGAACAGTTTATAGAAGGAGTTTATAGAATTCTGCGTTCGTCGGAAGTAAAATCTGTTCACGAAATGGAAAGCTCGTGGCCTTTATCTTTGGGAAGAATATTAAAATCTCTGGGTAATATAGATGAATCCACCAGGGTACTGACATTAAAAACAATTGCGGGGCTTTTCCGTTCTGCCAGAAACAACATAAATACTTTATTACACAAGGAACCAAATTGAAGCCGAATATAATTACAACAGCAGTACCCATAAATCCTGAAGTACCGGTAACAGTTACGCCACCTGACTGGAACAACAGGCAGTTATTCGCCTTATTTTGGCCGCTTATTGTCGAGCAGCTTTTAGTTGTAGCAATGGGAATGGCAGATATGATTATGGTCAGCTCGGTAGGCGAACACGCCATGTCCGGTGTCTCCCTTGTGGATCATGTTAATTTTTTATTTATAACGGCTTTTAACGCGCTGGCAACAGGCGGCGCTGTTGTAGCAGCCCAATACATTGGACGCAAAGACGGAAACAACGCCCGCTGTTCCGCCCGCCAGCTTGTTTACATAAGCGTATTTATTTCTCTTATACTTATGGCATTAACAATGGCATTATGCGGTCCCATTCTTAGATTAATTTACGGTAATATTGCAGAAGATGTAATGCAGGCGGCTCAGACTTATTTTTTTGTAAGAGCTATATCGTATCCATTTTTGGCAATATACACTTCCTGCGCCGCCTTATTCAGAAGCATGGGAGATTCCAAAAACCCCATGCGTGTTACAATACTTGTAAACATAATTAACATAGGGGGAAACGCGCTGTTTATTTACGGCTTTAACTGGGGAGTTGCCGGAGCCGCGCTTGCTACAGTTATTGGCAAAGCAGTTTCGGCTTTTATACTAATGTATCTTTTAACAAAAAATACGGAAAGAATAATACACTTAAAAGGAATATTAAAAGTTAAACCGGAAACAGCCATGATAAAGCGTATTCTAAATATCGGAATACCAAGCGGGCTGGAAACTTCCATGTTTCAGATTGGCAAAATATTGGTAACAAGAATTTTTACCGCTTTTGGAACAGCCGCCATTGCCGCCAATGCTGTAGCAGCAACAATTAATTCGCTTGCTTTTATGCCGGGTTCGGGGTATGGCATGGGACTTTTAGTTGTAGCAGGGCAATGTATAGGAGCGCAGGATTATGCGGGAGCAAAAAGACACACAAAAAAAGTAATGCTTTTGGCTTATGCAACATATTTGGTTATCAATATTAATATATTTATTTTTATGAACCCAATAATGGGTATTTTTAAACTTTCCAGCGAAGCTGTAGCTTTTTGCAGAATATTCCTGCAAATCCACCTTGTAACATCCACCTTATTCTGGTGTACATCCTTTGTACTTCCAAACGCCTTAAAAGCCGCAGGCGATGCCCGCTATGTAATGGTGGTTACGGCAGTATCAATGTGGCTTATCAGGGTATGTTCGGCATATCTTATGGCATTCCCGCTGGGGCTTGGGCCTATGGCAGTTTCGCTTGCAATGGGAGCCGACTTTATATTCCGGGGAATTTTCTTTTCTTCGCGCTGGATAAGCGGAAAATGGATGAGTAAACGGGTAATTTAATATTATTCCGAAGCTTTATCTAAAACTATTTTAATTCTGTTTAACAAATCTTCTTTTTCGTAGGGTTTCCTGATATAGTCGTCCGCCCCTATTTCGAATGCGCGTTTTTCGTCCGAAGATTCCGTTAAAGCGGTTATAAACGCTATGGGGACTTTTTTAAGCAGACTAATACCTCTAATTCTGTTAAATACTTCCCAGCCGTCCATGTCCGGCATCATAATATCCAGCAAAATTAAGTTAGGGATAAATTCATTACTATACAAATACTGCAAAGCCTCGCTTCCGGATTTTGCCTTAAAAACCTCATAATCGTCTTTAAGCATATTTTCCGCAATAGCATGCTGAATTGCATCATCGTCAACAAAGAGTATTTTTTTCTTTTCTGACATGTTATCTCCTCTTTAAGCAAAAAACACAGCTTGTCTAATATAATAGCACATTTTACAGGTTTTGTCAAATGATTTCCTTGCTTTTTTATCATAATATCGTATAATTGGTCATGCGTATTATTTCGTGGAATGTAAACGGTATTCGGGCAATAGAGAAAAAAGGGTTTACAGATTGGCTTGCAAAAACCAGCCCCGATATTCTCTGTCTGAACGAAACAAAGGCAGAACCGGGACAACTGTCAGCAGGGCTGTTAAATCCTGCAGGCTACTCTACTTTTTGGGCAAGCGCAAAAAAAAGGGGGTATTCTGGGGTTGCTATTTACAGCAAAAAACAGCCGCAGAATATACGCTTTCTGGGAAACCCGGAATTTGACAACGAAGGGCGTGTTTTAGCGGCAGACTACTGCATTAACGGTATCAATTTTACGGTAATTGCTGCATATTTTCCCAATTCCCAAGACGAAGGAAAACGATTAGGTTACAAACTTGCGTTTTGCGGCGAAATACTTAATCTTTGCAATACTCTGGTAAAAAATGGCAGCCATTTTATACTTTCGGGCGACTACAATATTGCCCATACCCCCATAGACCTTGCCCGCCCAAAAGCCAACGAAAAAAGCGCAGGTTACCTGCCGGAAGAACGGGCATGGATGGACAAATTTATTAAAGCCGGTCATATTGATACCTTCCGTCATTTTCATCCAAACGAACCCGAACACTATACATGGTGGTCGTATATGGGACAGGCTCGGGCAAAAAATATCGGCTGGAGAATAGATTATCATTGTGTGGACAAGGGGTTTTTGCCGTCGGTAAAATCTTCGATTATCAGGCCTGAAATAACAGGCTCGGATCACTGCCCTGTAGAAATCGAGCTTAATATCGTATAAAATAATTGTATGAAAGTTCGATACAATGCACCTACAGTGCTTACCTTTACATTAATTTGCGCCCTTGTAATGCTTTTATCCGAAACATTAATAATTAATCTTAACTTTTTTTTATTTGCGGTTCCGGGAAAAGATCATTTTAATCCTGCCAGTATCAAAAACTGGATTACGCTGTTTACCCATGCCATTGGCCATGCAAGCTGGTCACATCTTGCCGGAAATTTAACAATAATTTTACTTATTGGCCCCATGCTGGAAGAAAATTACGGTTCTACAAAGCTGCTTATAATGATTATTATTACCGCTTTAGTTACGGGAATATTAAATGTGCTTCTTTTTTCCACCTTTCTTCTGGGAGCATCCGGTATTGTATTTATGATGATTCTTCTGTCATCTTTTACAAATTTTTCCAAAGGAGAAGTTCCCCTGACATTTATACTTGTTTTAATTTTATACATGGGCGGACAGGTTTTACAATTTTTTAATAATGATAATATTTCCCAATTTGCGCATATCATTGGCGGCTTGTGCGGAAGTTTTTTTGGATTTTTCCGTCCGGAAAGGAGGCGCGTTTAACATGAAAAAGATATTTTTACATTTCGATACTGTACGCAACAATGCCCTTAAACTTGCACATCGTATTTACACAGACGGGTTTATCCCCGATGTAATTTATGTTTCTCTGCGCGGCGGAGCGTATCCAGGGAATGTAATAAGCGAATATTTTAAATTTATCCGCAAAGGTCAACGCCCTGTCTATTATGCCGCAGTAGTTGCCCGTTCATACACCGGTGTAGGACAGGCAGAACAGGTAAGAGTTGACGGCTGGACATATTCGCCGGAGCACCTTCGGGTTGGAGACAAAGTGCTTTTAATAGACGATATTTTTGATACCGGCAATACCATTAACCACCTTGCGCAAATTATTATAGATAAAGGTATTCCCAGAAACGACTTAAAAATTGCTGTTCACGACTATAAATTTTACACAGATAAAGTGCCTCAACTGCCGTATCAGCCGGATTACTGGTGCCACAAACACGAAATGTCAATCCACGACGAAGACCTTTGGATACACTATTTAAGCCACGAACTTGTCGGGCTTACAAAGGCAGAGATCGAAGATCATTATAGCAAACATAATCCTGAATTGCAGGACATAATGAGCATTATAACATGACTGCCATTATCTGCGGAATCGACGAAGCCGGACGGGGACCATTGGCAGGCCATGTTTATGCCGGCGCCGTAATTCTTGGCGATAATTTTAAAATTAAATTTAATTCTGTATTTGAAATGCTAAATGATTCAAAAAAATTATCTTTAGAAAAACGCAAGCAGTTGGAAAAAGAAATAAAAGAAAATGCATTGGCTTGGGGTATTGGATTATCGACTTACGAAGAAATCGATAAAATAAATATTTTACAGGCAAGCTTACTGGCAATGAAGCGGGCTTATATTACAATGATAGAAGAAGCGGCAAATAAAAATATTGTATTGCCAGATTCGGGCATATCCGTAATTGTCGACGGCAATAAAACGCCTGACCTTCCTGTTCCATGCACAGCTTTGGTAAAAGCGGATATGCAGGTTCCGGAAGTAATGGCAGCCTCTATTTTAGCCAAAACCGCAAGGGATACCTACATGGAAGAAATGGCAAAATTGTATCCTCAGTATCTATACGAAAAACATAAAGGATACCCTACAAAAGCACACAGGGAATTAATTAAAAAATACGGACCTTCGCCTATTCAAAGAATTAGCTTTTCCGTTTCTTAACCACAATTTTTTTATCTTTATTAAAGCCCTTGTCTTTTTTATATTCTTTATCTTTTTTAAAATCCCTGTCTTTCTTAAAATCTTTGTCTTTCCTAAAACCCCTGTCGTCTTTTTTGTTTTCTCTCTGCGGTCTCTGCGTTTCTGTGTCGCCGCGCAAAACCCTCTTTTCGCTGCCGCCTTTTTTCTTGTTCCGTACCGATTTTTCCAGTACGCGCAAGGATTCATCAAAGCCTTTTAGAAATTCCTGTAAATCATCGGCGAACAAAATAACGGATTGCCTGTCAAAGCCGCCGGTTTCGCGGTTTTTGCTTTCCACAATATTAAGATAAAGATCGCCCATGCGGTTTTCTTTAACATTAAAAAAATATGTTCTGTTAGGTAAAGCTACCTTTGTAGAAAAAACTTCTCCACGGACTCCCATAAACAATTACTCCTTATCGGCTTCCATTATCATACTACGCTGCCAATTTAATAACAACTGTTCCGCTTCTTTATTCGTACCCTCTACATCTGCCATAATGCGGAAAACCGGTTCTGTAGCAGAGCCGCGCATCCATATAAAGGCGGCAGGTTTATTGTTACTGTCAAGGAACAGCAGCTTTAACCCGCCCTTGCCCGCTTCTCCAAACTGTTTTATACTGCGCTTTTCTTCCAGCCCGTTATATGCAATTGCCTCCCACTTACAGATACCTAGCTTGGATTTTAGTTCGTCTTTTTTATTTTCCCATTCCCGCTCAAAAACTTTTTGATACTTATTTTTTAATACTGTATGATCCGCAGTTTGTATACACAAAACAGCATTCTTTTCATATACACCGGTAGTAATAAACTGGGGCAGGCTTGCGATAATGTCTGCAAGAGTAAAATCTTCGTGGTATTTATCCATCTGTCCGGAATGTTCGCACCAAATTTCAAATAACCCCGGCCGTTCCGACCCCTCTTCTCTAAGCTCTGTTCTTCTGTCCCTAATGCAAAGCAGTTTTACAAGTGCCAGCACTGTGTGCATTGGGTCGCGAACCGCAGAAGGATGTGTAATATTCCCGCCCGCGGAACCTTCGCCCAAAATGCGGACGGTGTAACCTTCTTCGCGCAAACGACGGGCAAGACCTACAACATTGGCTTCCCCCACTTCCGCACGGAAAACTTCTACCCCAAATGCCTGAGCTATACGATCTACCCGCATGGAAGTTGGATCGTTAACTGCTACAGCCGCTTTTTTTATTTCTTCTCCTGTCCAAACTTGATAAGCCAATTCAGAAACACAGGCAAGAGCAAAAACTTCCTGGGCTTCCAGAGCGCGCGCTTTGTTAATGGAGTTGTCCCATATAACAAGATTACCCCTGTCGCCGTCGCAGTCCGGCACATAGCCAATTACAAATGACGGGTCTTTAGCGTGCGCTTCTTCCAAGAAAATTCTGCAAGGTTCAAGGGATTCGCCTTCCGGCACAATGCGATGCGCAATAGCTCCCGGCTCGTTGTTTATAGAATCGAACTTTAACCCCAATGAAGTAAAAATATCTTTATCTATAGAAACAGTTCTGGCACTGCCGTTAAAATCGCAGACAATGCCAAGATTTTTATTTACTACAGAAGATACAGAAAGCACAAAAGAAAGGCTGTCGGACGATCCGGTATCTCCAAAGGCAGTCCCGGTGCAAAATTCATAATATGTTTTATATGCATCAACTTTAGAAATTTCAGAAACAGCTTTTACTGCCTGTATTTGATCCTCTGGAATTTCTGAAATCATATTTTTAATTTTTTCTATATTGCTGTCACTGTCTAAAAACGAACGGAAAGCATCTATAAGTTTTTCGGCTTCCTCGACTGTTAATACGCCTCCGTCTGCAAGGCCAAATTTTATGCCATTATGGCCAATTGGATTATGCGAAGCAGAAATATAAATAAAGCCTATCGGTATAACACTATCATCTGTTTCGGCAAATATCATGCTTGTTTTTCTTTCGCTGCGTGCCCATGCCATAATTTCCGGCGCGGCGCATACACCGGCATATAAAATATCACAGCCGGCGGAAAGCAAGACGGGTATTACTGTATCAATAACTGCCTGCCCTGTAGGACGGGTATCTGCAGCAAGCAGTATTTCGGGTCTTGCGTAAGCGTTTTTTGATCTTAAATACTCTGCAAAAACAAATGCCGCTGCCCCGGCAATTATCCCGTAAGCCTCGGTAATTTCTGCTGTTTTGCTCTCTTCATCGCCGTTGGCGGCAAATACCCCCCTCCAGCCCGAGGCGGATAATATCATTTTATTAAGAGCCGTATTTATGTCCTGTTTTGTTGCCATATACATATATACTATCATAATTTTTTAACAAGGGAAACGCCTAAAAATGGGCGTATTTCACGAAAAACAAAGTCAAAAAAAGGGTGTATTTTGTCCAATTTAATTATATTAAGTTTTTTATTATAGGAGATAAAAATATGTCAAAATTACCAAACATAATTCAACGCCGTGAGTTGGAGCCACTACTTCATAAAGCGAATAAAATAGCCCGGCATTATGAAAAATCTACAAATACTGCCGTATTTGTTATAAAACCGAATTATTCCTTAGACATGAACCTGTTTAATTTTTTCTGTAAATATTGTAAAAAAGAAATTGATAATGACGGAAAAAATGTCTGCGCATTAATGCATCTTAGATCTGTAGATAAGGCAAAAGAACTTGGAAGCTCCAATATTTATTTATGCCCAAACGATCTTGTTTACTGGACAAGCCCATTTTATTCGGGAGAACGATTCGCAGGGGCGCTATTATCCGGCGGTATAAAGGAAACAAGCAAGAATAGCAATAAAATAAAAGCACTTGTAAAAATGATGAAGATTTGCGCGGATCAAATCTCGGGAAAAAGTTTTACACAAAAAAATATAGAAGAAATACCGTATAATTCGGACATTTTTTTAAACTCCGGCGAATACTCGCCGGAAGACGAAATAAACGAAGCTTTTTCGCTGGATATGGAAAGAATGTTACTTGCAAATCTTAGGCGCGGCGATACCGTAGAAGCTAGAAAATTACTTATAAAACTGGTTAATATTCGATTCAACGAGGCAAAATCTAATCTTCCGGCTTTCCGTTTAAGAGCATTGGAATTGGCAGTATTGCTAACCAGGGCAACATCTAACCCGGATGATATAAACGATAATGCAATACTGGAAGTAAACAGCCGGTACCAAAAAAAGATAAAAGAAAGTACAAGTTTAGGAGAAATAGAATCCATTCTTACGGATATTACGGATAAAATGTCAGAAAGAATCTTTTCTTTTCATGGTGTTCGTCATTTCCCCGCACTCAGAAAGGCAGAGCGTTATATCTGGGATAATTACACAAGAAAAATCAGCCTAAGGGAAATTGCAAAAGCATCGGGGCTTTCTGCCACATATTTTAGCACAATATTTAAGGAAGAAATGGGAGAAAATTTATCGGATTATTTAAACCGGCTTAGAATAGAAAAAGCGGCAACTTTACTGATAACAACAAATAAATCGATCAGTGAAATTGCAAAAATATGCGGGTTTGAGGATCAAAGCTGGTTCTCAAAAATATTTAAGAATAACACAGGATACACTCCGGGAAAATACAGGGATCAAGGCAGTATTTTCGGGTTATCTGCATAGTAAGGGGGTATTTATGAACAAGGAATTAAATTTCATCGAAAAAGCCGAAAAAACCATGTTGGACTACAGTCAGGCTACAGGCTGCAGTATATGTATTTATGACAGCAATTTGAAGCCATACTACCCAGAGGGCTTTAAAAACGAGCCGGAAGAAACCATTTGCCCATATTGTCCTTATTTTCCGTGCCATGATATACATATTAATGCTATAGAGGAAGTTAAGAAAAAAGGGACTTTTCATATTTATAAATGCAATATGGGGATTATGTTCTGGGTTAGCCCAATATATACTCAGGGCAGTTTTTCTGGGGCTATCAGGGGCGGGGGTTTTTTACAAAAAGAATCGCAAAAAAGAGTTGACATTTTTTCAAATGCAAATGATACTCTTGTTATGTGCAATAGTGAAAAAGTAAAAGAAGATTTAAAAGAACGCATAGAGGCAACCCCAACGGCAGACGAGGAAAAAGTCCAGTCCATGGCAGAGATGATGCAGCTATGCGCAGAATCCCTTAGTACAGGAAGCGAGGATTATCACGAAATAATCAGGCGAAGAGCGGAGCAACAGCAAGCAATAGCTAAAATTATAGAGCAGCTTACGAAACAATACGGAAGCGACAAGCCCGGATATCCTTTGGACAAGGAAAAAAGCTTAATGGCTGCCCTGCGAAAAGGGGATGCGACAGAAGCCAAGAAAATCCTAAACGAGCTTTTGGCAATGATTATTTTTTCTAATACGGAACAGTTTAACCACATTCAGTTAAGAATAATAGAAATTGTGGTGCTTATATCCAGAGTAGAAATAAGCCCGGTTAAGAGCGGCAGTCTTTCTATGGAGATTAACAGCCAAAATCTTAAGCTTGTCCAGGAAGCCAAAACAATAGAAGAATTAACCGACACTCTCCATAAAATTGTGGATCGTGTGTCCGGCACTATTTCTTCTTTCCGCGGAATTCCCCATGCTACAGCCCTTAGAAAGGCGGAAAACTTTATTTTGGAAAATTACACCAAGAAGATAAGCCTAAAAGAAATAGCGGATGTTGCCGGTCTTTCTCCGCCTTATTTTAGCACCATCTTTAAAGAAGAAATGGGGGAAAACCTTTCTAAATACCTAAACCGTCTTAGGGTAGAAAAAGCCAGCCGGCTCTTACTGGATACCGAAATGACCCTCAGCGAAATTGCTACCAACTGTTGTTTCGAAGACCAGAGCTGGTTCTCTAAAATCTTTAAAGCCTACACCGGGGTCAGTCCGGGGAAATACCGCAACCAGGGCGGGAAGTAGCATACGGAAAGCAGCAATCGAGTAGGAGGCTGTTCATTATTTGAACAGCCGTCCTCTCACACCACCGTGCGGGGGTGTCCAAGAAGTAATCATTTTGCCATGTATTTATTTTATCACAATTTGGGTGTTTTGAGAAGATAATACAAATGAACAGGGAACAATTAAAAAAAGAGAGCAAGGCTTCAGTTGTAAAATTTGGGTACATCGCAGTGGTGTCAGACATCAGCGATTGATGTCTGACACCGGGCGTTCCCTCTGCTCCTTCCTATGGAACCGTAATCCCCGTGGGTGTAGTAACATTGCCGCTTGTTGCGCCGTTGCCAAGCCTGCCGTCATTAGCCAACCCCCATGCGTAGAGCCCGGCCCTTATGCCAAGGCTGTGCTGTACTCCTGCCGAGACAAATGTCCAATCTGTATCTGTACCAATTTGCACAGGTGTAGTAACATCGCCGCTTATTGCGCCATTGCCAAGCTTGCCGATAAAAGCGGACCCCCAGGCGTAGAGCCTGCCGCCCCTTATGCCAAGGCTGTGCGAATTTCCTGCCGAGACAAATGTCCAATCTGTATCTGTACCAATTTGCACAGGTGTAGTAACATTGCCGCTTGTTGCGCCGTTGCCAAGCCTGCCGTCATCAGCCAACCCCCATGCGTAGAGCCTGCCGTCCCTTATGCCAAGGCTGTGCTGAGATCCTGCCGAAACCATTGTAAATGGGACGACGTTGCTGCATAGGGTGCATACGCCGCCTTGAGCGTGATTGTCCGGGTCTATTTGAAAAGTAAATGGCTCGGAATATTTACAGTTTTCCCTGTCTCTGCCGCAGTCCTTGTAGCCAGATCCGGTGGCTACACAGGTTGGGGGATCAACTATTCTATGCACCCACTCGCCGTGGGCGTTGGGGTCTGGGGGAATCACTGCATTTGTGTCTCTTGCTCCACAGGCGGTACAAACACTTGTGCCTGTTCCTGTTGCAACACATGTTGGTTCGGGATTGATATTTGTCCATGCACCCCAGCTGTGGGTGCAGTCGTCCCTTATCTTAACAATGCTATTCCCGTCTTCGTAAACAAAGTAGCCGCTGATTAGTGTGCCATCACCTTTTTCCATATGAATGGCTGCAAAAGAGATGTAGACACTATTTACTTCAGTTACTTGTAACGCACCGTTTATAATAACTTCGCTGTTGTCTAATGCCCACACGCCGATGTTGACTCCACCTGTAGCGGTGATGTCGCCTGTTATTGTTACTTCGCTGTTGACTTCTGCCGACACGCCGGTGCTTCCTTCGCCTGTAGCGGTGATGTTGAAAGAGCCTCCTGTTGTTGTTACTTCGCCCTGCTCGAATGCCCGCACGCCGTAGCTTCCTTCGCCTGTAACGGTGATGTTGAAAGCGCCTCCTCGAGTTGTGAATGTGCCGCTCTGTACATAAAGTGCTGTATCATCAGTATTGAGGTTAAACGTAAAGCCGTTCAGTTCTATGATGAGCGCTTTTCCCTGTATAGAGATTTGTTCGGTGTGTGTTACTGCTTCCCAGACAAAGATTGTGTCGCCGTCTTTTGCGTAACCAAGCGCAGCGGCGAAGTTGCTGAAGTGTGATTGCGCCGCAGCGGCTGCATTCACGCCGACTGTGAAGCCGATTGCAAATCCGCATTCGGTGCAGGGGATGCCTGTGTGCGTGTGTCCGCCGTTGGGGCAGGATATTGCGGCAATTCCGATTAGCGCAGCCAATGCTATAACTGCGAATAATTTGATTGTGTGTTTCATGTTTTACGCTCCTTTATTACTTGGTTTATATATAAAAAACCGCCTGTAGATTTACAGACGGTGCTTTTCCAGAGAAAATGGGTTTTTGAGGCTAAATTTTGAAAAGTCTCTTCTAATATGTAGGAGAACGGAGAACGGAGAACGGAGAACGGAGAACGGAGAACGGCATTTTCCAGTTTATCATGGTTTGGCTCTGCGTGTCAATTCGGTGTTGCCGAATTGCGTTGGTAACAGCGGCTTCCATGCCGCACCATGTTTTTTCGGTCATTGGTATTATTTTATCATTTTTGGGGTGGATTGGCAAGCCTTTACAGAGAACAATTAACAGGGAACAGAGGGCAGTTAAAATGAGCAATTAGCAGTGAGAAATGGGCTAGAAAACGGCGGGTGGCTTTCTAAGCGGGTGGCTTTCTAAGCAGCTGGCGACCTTCTTGTCATTTATCACTTCTAATTTCTCATTGCTCATTTATTTGTAAGGCTTTCTTCTGTTTTTCGATATAGCCGTTTTGGGCGGTGGAGAGATTGGCAAAACGCTGTTTGAGTAGGGATTTTTCGATGGGGTCTATGCCGGGGGATCTGAGTATGTTTTGTAGTCTTGTTTTATGTGATATACAGGCAATGTGGAAAGCGTCTTTTGGAAAACCGCTGATCCGATATTTTTTATTGTGGGGGTAGGTTAATTCAGCCCCTTTATAAAGATTGTTATCTTCTACTGCTTGAAGTGCAAGGAATGCATCGTCAAAACTTTGTATGGCTTGGGTAAGGCTGCTTAGGCTGTCTTTATCTGTTGGTTCGCAAAATTGTAATTCTTGATTTAGGAAGGTGTATTCTGCAAGGATTATTGTTTTTGGATCGGTGGTTGATTGGGCATCTCTAAAAGCGGACAAAGCCGCAACTATGCCTGTTTCATAGGAGATACGCCCTTCTTCTGCTTTGCCTCTTGTTGCAAAACCTTTTCGACCGAAATCAATGGCAATCGCAGCGTCATTTATTTTAAGTATTAAGCCAGTTATGTCCAAACTCTGCCTCTGCTTCCGACAAATTATATCCAGCTTTTAATAGGGGTTCAACACCTACTTTTTCCTTAAATATTTTAGCAAGATATGGAGGCATAGGAGCTGTCCTTATAACTCGGCTAAATCCTTCTGTATCACCAGCTTGATACAAAGCACAAGCCTTCATTGATATTGCGAGTTTTTCATCAAGGGTCATTGTTTGGGGCATAAATCTTTCTCTCCTTGATTTTTAGTATAACATAACGAAAGAAAAAAAGAAAAGGGAATAAAGTAATCAAAACATCTTTTGTCCAGCATATTTCTGCCACTAATGGTGGCAGAATTGCGTTTGTGAGTATTCAATGTAAATAGAAAGTCATCTAGTTGTTCAACAGATCGCTTGCCACCAACTGTTGTTTCGAAGACCAGAGCTGGTTCTCTAAAATCTTTAAAGCCTACACCGGGGTCAGTCCGGGGAAATACCGCAACCAGGGCGGGAAGTAGCATACGGAAAGCAGCATGAAAAAAGGCTGTCCAAGATACTTCTTGGACAGCCCTTTTATTCGTGACTTAATTAATTGATCATGACCCGGGCGAAGGAATAATTGCCAGTTCTGTTTCCTTGTCAAAGTAGCGCGCCTTGTCCATTTTTGGGGTAAAGTATGCGGTATCGCCAACTTTAAATACATGGTTGGGCTCTGTGCGTGCTACCAATGGCTGGGTTTCTGTTGTCAGCCACAGATGAATATCCGCGCCAAGAGGTTCTACAACTGTTACCTTTACGGTCATGCTGTTTTTAACTTCTTTGTCGGAATAGATTAAATCTTCCGGTCTAATGCCAAAGAACGCTTCCTTACCGATATATTTTTTTAGATGTTCGATATGGGAATCGTCGGCTTTAATTTTAAACGAACCTTCGTCCAAAACAATGGAGCTGCCTTCTTCCATTACTTTTACGGTAAGGAAGTTCATGGGCGGGGATCCGATAAATCCTGCTACGAATTTGTTTACCGGCCAGTTGTAAAGGAATAACGGCGCGCCAATCTGCTGAACTTTTCCGTCTTTCATAACAACGATTTTGCTTGCCATGGTCATAGCTTCTACCTGGTCGTGGGTTACATAGATCATGGTTGCATTAAGGCGAAGGTGAAGGTCGGAAAGCTCCGCCCTCATCTGTACGCGCAGCTTGGCATCCAAGTTGGAAAGAGGTTCGTCAAACAAGAAGACCTTGGGGTTACGGACAATGGCACGGCCTACCGCGACACGCTGTCTTTGACCGCCGGAAAGAGCCTTTGGCTTGCGATCCAGGAATTTTTCTATATCCAGAATACGGGCGGCTTCGTTAACGCGCTTATCAATTTCGGCTTTTGGAACCTTTTTAATGCGCAGACCGAACGCCATGTTTTCATAGACTGACATATGGGGGTAAAGAGCGTAGTTCTGGAATACCATTGCGATATTCCTGTCTTTGGGCGGAACATCGTTCATTTTTTCGCCGTCTATAAGGAGTTCACCTTCGGTGATATCCTCTAAACCGGCGACCATACGGAGAGTGGTAGATTTACCACAACCGGACGGACCTACAAGAACGACAAATTCCTTGTCTTCGACTGTTATGTTGGCATTGTCAACAGCGCGGACGCCGCCATCATAAACCTTTGAAATGGATTTCATTTCTACTTTTGCCATCTGCTGGCCTCCCTTTTGGGTTATTTTATAAGAGTATTTTAACATTTTTTGACAGGACTGTCAATGGGAATTTGTTGGATTTAAAACTTATTTCCGGTTTTGGTTTTCCAGTTGATTTTTACGAAGCATTTTATTCAAAATACGATAAAGATCATTGCGATCTTCCGGTGGAAGGGAAAGGATATCCCGGAGTTTTTTTACGCTTCTGGGATCGATATTTGATAAATCTGTTTCGGGGTTTATGTCTTTCTTGCTTTCCATAAAAAGCTTATATACCGGAATTGTCAAAGAATCTGCTAAAGCCTGTAAACGATCGGAAGTTGGTAAAATCCCCTCTCTTTCATAATGGCTAATCATGGTTCTGCTAATTCCGCTTAAAATAGCCAAATCATACTGAGAACGCCCATGTTTTTTCCTGTAATGAATTACATTTTCAGCGAAAATTTGAGCGATTGTTTTCTTAACCATACTATAGTATAGATTGATTTTATAAATAGACCATTTTAAGGTCTACTAAGTTAACCTTAAATAAGTTATTTTCGGAAGTTAAATCGGATTTAGCAAGTTTTCCCGGAAATTTGTACGATTTAATTGCAATTTACAGCTAAAAAATAAACTAAAAAACTTGACAATAGTTCATTTTACGGTCTATTATATAATTATATAGCTCTTGACATGGTCTATAGTTTTAAGGGAAATTACCGGTGCGTTGCGCCATCGTTAGATTAAAATTGCCCTTTACGGCAAAAAAAGAGAGGTCAAATATGAAGAAAAACGCAATATTTACGATGATTTTGGCAGTGATTTTTTCGCTGGTATTTGTTACTTGTGATGATCCGGTTAAATCAACTTCAAATAAATCCGGGACATCCGAAGCACCTGTTTTTACCAGTATTTCTGCTGTGTCTGATTATCTTTCAAGGCATACTGGTGGGCGAACAGCAAAAAATCCTATATTTCTTACCATAAATATTAATCTTGGGGATACGCAGAGCGAAAGCAGCGGCTGGGGTCAACTGCTTGCTACAATTGGTTCGACAGGAAAATATGTTAACCTGGATCTTTCTCCTTGCAAGATGAATAGTACTTCGTTCTATTCTCCTAATGCTAGTACTCTTTCCGCTGGAAAAGAAAGAATAGTTTCTATTGTTCTGCCTAATGTTGCAAGAAGCATCGGTGATAATGCTTTTGGGGGTGTGCTTTCTGATGAGTCTGCTCATCATTATCATATTAGTAGTAGATATATTGTTTTAGAGAGCGTGAGTTCTCAATCAGTTACTTCTATTGGCGATAATGCTTTTTCTACCTGTAGCGCTTTACAAAGCGTAAACTTTCCGGCGGCAATTTCCATTGGAGATTATGCTTTCACAAATTCTTATTTAAGAAGCGCAAACTTTCCGGCGGCAATTTCTATTGGCAATTATGCTTTTGGTGGCTGTGGTGTATTGCAAAGCATAAACTTTCCAGAGGTTATTTCTATTGGAGATTGGGCTTTTGCTAGCTGTGTAAATTTAGGAAGCCTTGGAAATTTACTAAGCGCAAAATTTCCAGCAGCAATTTCCATTGGCGATTATGCTTTTTTGAACTGTGTAAAGTTACTATCTGTAAACTTTCCTGCGACAATTTCCATTGGCGATTATGCTTTCGCTATTAGTCCCTATATGTATGAGGACAATCGTCTTTATAGTATTACATCCAGCCGAATTCCTTTACACGTCACTAACTTTCCTGCGGCAACTTCCATTGGAGGTTATGCTTTCCAGTATCGTCGCTTAGAAAGAATTAACTTTTCAGCAGTTACTTACATTGGCGATAATGCTTTCAATGAGTCTCGTTTTGAAGAAGAAATGAATTTTCCGGCGGTTACTTACATAGGTACGGGAGCTTTCACCCGTAGTGGTGGTACCAGCAACCGTGTTATCACTATGGGAAGTAATGCTCCGTTGCTTGGTCCTGTAGTATCGGGAAGTTTTACAACTATTCGTGTACCACAGGGAGCAATAGGTTATGGTTCAATACCTGCAAGATATTCCGGCTCTGATGTAACCGTAAACTGGGGCAATGGATTTAGGGGTAAAGGGTGGAACGGTACTGATTTTGTTGATGAAAATGCTGCTTACGGCACCGTAAGCTTTGATATTAAGTATATAGAATAAGAAGCAAGGAGGTTTATTTATGGAACGCAAAGAATATTTTTATATATTACTTGAAGAATTTTACAAGTGGTATGAAAAAAATCATGGTAAATTTGAAGACTATTACTCGGAAAAGATAACAAAAGAAAATATAGAATCATTGTCAAAAGATGAATTTATAGATTTTTTTTATGATTTTACCCGTGATGGAGGAAAAATTCAAAGTGGAGGGCAAAGAACTGTAAATGAATTTAAAAGGAATTCTTTAATAAAAAAATATGTTGAATTTAGAGAGTACATATTAGAACCTTTTTCTGAAACTTTTGGCATAGAAAATTGGTTATTCTCTAAAAGAAGTCAATTTCGCGGGTGGGGCTTAGGAATTGCTTCGATATATTTAAATAGAGTAAATAAGAATAAATATTCAATAATAAACAATAAAACAATAGATTCATTAAAAGCATTGGGATATAATATTTCTGAAACAATAAATTCTTGGAAAAACTATTGCTTAATTCATGAAATTCAAACAGGCTTAATCAATGAATATGATATTTTAAATAATTATTTTATTGTTGATGCAATTAACGAATTCATCATAGGTAAACCAAAATTCAAAGATGAATTACAAAAACTAAAGAAAAATGAATTAATTGATCTTGATATTGCGCAAATACATTCTCAAAACATATCTAATACAGAAAAGGAGCAATTGGTATTAGCTCGAAAAGGGCAAGGACTATTCAGGAAAAGAGTTGTGGAAATTGATAAAAAATGCAAAGTAACTGATATTGATTTTATAGAGATCTTAATTGCAAGTCACATTAAACCCTGGAAAGAATCTTCCAACGAAGAGCGTTTAAATGGAAATAATGGCATTTTACTATCTCCGCATATAGATAAAATATTTGATAAATATTTTATTTCATTTTCAGATGACGGTAAAATATTAGTTTATAATAATAAAGTAAAAGAAATATTAGAAAAATGGAGTATTAACGAAAAGCAAAAATATTTTGATTTTTCAAAAGAAAGAATACATTATTTAGAGTACCATAGGAAAAAATGTAATGAGAGAAATAAAAAACACACTTCGTATAACGAGTTTGTGGAATAAAAATTTTTAATTATTTTGGAGACTCAGTGCTGTCGCCCCTTGCTTGGGATTTATGGATCAAAAACACATACAGCGCACTTTGCCCACGAAAACCCTGTTCAGGGAGAAGTGTAATCCCAGCATCAATATTCAGCCCTTAAATGCCGGATTTTGCCGGTTTTACCGTGTTTTCCCCCTAAAGTCCCGTAGGAATTAAGCCGATATTATAGTACCGGGAGGGTAACCTCTCTAAATCAGACGGTGTGCAATGGGTCTTTGACCCTGACGTCCAGGCACATCGTCTTTTTTTATGCGCATTTTCCTGTTGGCAAATGAGGGACAATTGTGCACCATGTTACTTAGAGGTAAAATTATGCAATTTATCAGTGTAAGAGATTTTCGAACATCTTCTGCCAAAATTTGGAAAGAGCTGCCAAAAGAAAGAGAAATGATTATAACTAACAACGGAAAACCTATAGCTTTATTAACGCCATTAACCGATAGAAACCTGGAAGAAAATTTATCCGCTATCAGGCAGGCTCAGACAATAATGGCATTAAAGCAAATTCAACAGCAATCCATAGAAAATGGTACAAATAAAATAACTCTGCAAGAAATAAACAATGAAATAAATCTGTCTAGAAAAGAATATAAAAAATGAAAATCGTCATAGATACAAATGTCATTGTTTCTGCCCTGCTAAATTCTTCAAGCACACCGGGCGAAATTTTCTTAAAAGTATTTAATAAAAAATTATTTATTTCTTACGACAATAGAATATTAGTTGAGTATATTGATGTCCTAAATAGAGATAAATTCAAAATAAACAAAGATTTAGTTAAAATAATTATTGAATTCATTAAGAAAGAATGGGTATTTATTCTTGCAGAATCTGTAAAAATAGATTTCTCCGACAAATCTGATAAAAAATTCTATGAAGTCTATAAATCCACAGGAACTCAATATTTTATTACCGGCAATATTAAGCATTTTCCGAAAGAAAAAGAAATAGTAACACCTAAAGAATTCCTGAACAAGTTTTCCCCAGAATTCAGAAAAGAGCATCATTAACATCAGTAATCAAGCTGTTCCAGTTTTCGGCAACTCTTTCGATTAACTGTGCAGGGTCTCCTTCATGATGCCACATTTCCCAGGCAATATGTCCGCGATTCATACCGGGAATAAAAGTGTAATTTCTGTGTATATGTAATCTGGTGTCTCGAATAAGTTCCAGGGTTTCATCCACAGCACGAGAATCGCGGAAATGATCATACATTCCCGACTTCCAATCATTTGGATTTGTCTGAGGTGTATACCATAAAGTCAGGGCATACATAATCCTGTCTACATCGGCAGGGCTGAATGTCGAAGGAATGACCATTACATTTTCGCGGGTAAAAACACGGTATGTTCGAGACCTTGACCCTTTGGGAAATAATACCATGCCCCAATCGTCCCTCATGTTGCGTAATTCATTCCAAACATATGATTCATCTATGAGCATTGCAACATTGCCACCGGTAAATTCGGCTTTATACCAATTCCAGTCGGATCTTTCAGGCTTCGGTTTCATAATATTTTCGTTTTTTAATCTTATGGTAAATAGAAGAGCTTCAAGGAACTCCGGTCTGCCTGTCGCATTAACAAATCTGCCTCTTGCATCCCTTCTGACATACTGCGCTCCATTACTGGAAACAACAGCATCAAGAATATCTGTAGAAAGATCTGCGGGCAGAGCATAGGTATCAATAATACCGTCATTATTAGTATCGCGGGTAAGCTTTCTGCAAATATCAATAAAATTTCCCCATGTCCATGTTCCGTTTTTTTGCATATCATAGGGAAGATTAGGATCGAGACCGGCTTCGCGAAAGAGCCTTTTATTAAAAAAAACAACTTGCGCATTGTATAAGTTAACGCCGACACTAAAAGCGTATGATTTTCCGCCAAAATTATATATATCATTGGTTAACGGATTCCATTCAGGCGGCTTTTGGCCTCTTTCTACAGGCCGTGGATTCCTTAAATTTACAACCTTGCTTTCGCTGACAGGATACGCAAGACCCTGTGTAATTAAAGACATTGCCCAATTTCCCTGCAGCAAAAACACTGTTGCAGCGGGAGTTCCGCTCCTAATGGATGTATCGGCTAACCGGAGCATTTCGTTCCAGTTTGCAATGTTTCTTTCGCGCATAGTAAAGCCATTTTCTCTCTGTATCTTGATACGCCAATCAAGAACTCTTTTCTCGGATTCATCTCGCGGCTGGAAAGTGTTTGTGTCATAATCATAAAACCAATTACCAATTACAATTTCCGTACCCCTAAGCGATTCCGGAACCCTTGCGCTCTGAGCCATAATATGGGTACAGGGAATTACAGAAGCTCCTATCATCCTTAATAAAATAATAAATACAATCAATTTTAATTTTTTCATATATAACTCCTTGACAATTTATACTCATTTTAATAAAAAATATTTATCTTTTTTATTAATTCCTGCGAGAGAAGGGACTTGAACCCTTAAGCCTAGTGGCACTAGATCCTAAGTCTAGCGTGTCTGCCAGTTCCACCACTCTCGCTTTCTTATAATGTATCTATTTTTAACCGGTTTTGTCAATTGCATGATTTTGAGGTTTCCGTTAAAATTGATAAAAAGGAGCCTCTATGGAAATTAGTCTATTTCTTATTTTTACCCTTATTGTTTTGTCTATTATTCAAATAATAATCGCTGTTTATTCCGCTCTTAAAAGCCAGAAAGGTTCACAGGAAGATATTTCCAAGAATTTAATCGATTTTAAAGACAGGCTGGAAAAAAATGAAGGAGCAATCCGCGACGAATTTTCCAAAAATAGAGACGAATTAATAAAAACCCTTACACCTGTGGAAACAAAATTATCGTCCCAAATTACAAATATCACGGGAATAATCGACAATAAAATGCAGGGTATATCTAAACTTCTGGAAGATGGACTAAAAAATAACAGAGAAGAATTAAGCAAATCCATAAAAGATCTAAGCGACTGGTTAACAAGAAATCTGACAAAATTTTCCGAACACATGAATTCGGAACTTAAAGCTCTTGCCAAAGAGACAAAAGACAGTCTGGAAAATAATAGATCTACAGTAGAAAGAAAATTACAGGATATTCAAAAAGATAACAACGATAAACTGGAATTAATGCGCCGGACAGTAGACGAGAAATTACACGATACACTGGAAAAACGATTAAACGATTCTTTCCAATTAGTTAATAATCAACTGGAAAAAGTACAAAAAGGTCTTGGCGAAATGCAGACTCTGGCTACCGGTGTAGGGGATTTAAAAAAAGTACTTACAAATGTAAGCCAGCGCGGAAACTTTGGAGAGAATCAATTAGGCTCCATACTGGAGTTAATTCTGGCTCCGGATCAATTCGAAAAACAGGCAATCGTTAATAAAGAAACTTCCGAAAGGGTGGATTATGTAATAAAACTTCCCAACAAAAACGAAAGAAACGAACCGCTTCTTCTTCCTGTCGATTCCAAATTCCCGCTGGAAGATTATCAACGATTGGTAGAAGCTTACGAGGGCGGAATTTCAAAAGAAGAAATAAAATCAATTTCTGGACAGTTCGAATCTACAATAAAAAAAGAAGCAAAAAGAATAAAAGAAAAATATATAAATTCTCCCATGACTACGCCTTTTGCTCTTATGTTTGTTCCAACGGAAGGTTTATTTGCAGAAATTATAAAAAGAAATTCTCTTTGTGTCGATATATACAACGATTACAGGATAACCGTTGTTGGTCCCACTAATTTTTCTGCTCTTCTAAACAGTTTAAAAATGGGGTTTGATACTCTAGGAATAGAAAAACAATCAAACGAAATATTAAATACATTAAACGCAGTTAAAACAGGGTTTAGAAATTTTGGAGAAGCTTTGGCAAATACAAAGAAAAAACTTATTTCGGCAACCAAAGAAATCGATAATGTAGAAACAAAATCCAGAACAATAGAAAGAAAATTAAAATCGTTCGAGGGGCTGCCTGCTTCTGAAACTTTTGATCTGCTTGGAGATTTAGAGTTTAATCAAGACGAAGAAAGTGAGTAATATGATAATCCATGCAAATACCTGTATAGAAAACCTGACCAAACAATTTTTAAATGATGTTCTGGATAAAGAAAACTTCGAAGGAATGTCCGCTTCCAAGGGAAGTTTTCTTACAGGCGGAAGTATAATCGTCTGCGAATCCAGAGGGCTGCAGGAGTATATCCAGAAAACCTGCGCCGCTTATTATGGAATATGGACAGCTTTGTCTTTTAAGCCGCTTGCGGGTCTTTTAATGCAGTGCGCCTACAATTTATCCAAAGATAAAAAAGACGAAAGCGACAATGTTTTTAACAGGTGTAATTTAATTTGGGCAATTTACAGGCTGCTGGAAGGAGAAAAAAAAACTTACTTTTTTACAAGCGAGCTTGCGTCTCTTTTTTTTGCGTATCAGATATACAGACCCGATTTAATTAACAACTGGAATAATGGAAAACAATATTTAATTCCCGATGCAGACAGCAATTTTATAAATAACGAAAAGTTTCAAAGAGACCTTTGGTTAAAATTAAAAAAAGAATACAGGGACGAGCAGGATATAACACAGCTTTACAAACTTTTTTCCAAAAGCGACAAAAATGTTTTGCCAAAACAGATATTTATTTTCTGCCCAATTTCTATAGCTCCTGTTCAGCTTAAAGCTTTGGAGTATTTGTCTGAAGCAGGGTGTAAAGTTAATATATATATAAATCAAATTAGCAATGAATATTTTAGCGGGCAGGAAAATCATTTATTGTCGGGTTTAGGCAAATCTGCAAAATATTTATACGAACAAATAGGCTGGGAAAATCTGGAACATGATATGAATATTGACAGTACCGGTAATTCAACTCCAAAAACCTTGCTTAAAATAATACAAGATAGTATTTTTTCCGATACTAATATAGAAAGTATCAATTTAGACGAAAATTTAAAAGATAAATCTTTTACCGCCAATAGCTGCTTTTCCGAGTTAAGGGAAGTAGAAGTGTTATGCGATTATATACTGGATCTATTCGATAGCAAAAATTTAACTCCGCAGGATATTGCTGTTGTATCTCCTGATATAGAAAAATATGCCAATGCCATAGAGTCTGTCTTTGGAAGATACAACATACCAATAATAATTGCAGACCGCGATGTAAAAAAACATAATAAAACGGCGCAGCTTTTAAATTTACTTTTTTCGCTTGCCGGCTCCAGATACGAGGCATCCGATATTGCGGCTCTTTACGAATATTCCCTGTATGTGCAGGATAAAGAGCGCGACTCAAACGATATTGAATATCTAAAAAAATGTATAAAAGAAAACGCAGTCAGATACGGGTTTGATAATCCCGGTAATCCGCCAAACTATTCATTTAAAACCGGGTTCGAGCAGCTTTCTGCGGGATTTTTTATGATAACCGAGAGCGGTTTTTCTGAAAACGATTACTGTTATCCCGATATAGAGGGAAACTATGTTGATATGTTGGGCGACTTTGCTGATTTTGTAAAATCCTTGCAAAAATTCGAAGAAGAAAGCGGAAAGGAAAAAACTATTAATGACTGGGATGATTTTTTTAGAGAAAACTTAAAATCATTTTTTGGTACAGACGAGATGGATTTTAACGAAGAAGACGAAAACCCGTATCAAACTGTAATTGGCGCATGGGATTCCCTTAAAAAAGAAATGCTTATTGGATTTGGCGGCAATGAAAATTATAAAATTGGTTTTCCTGTATTAAAAATGGCTTTGCAGAATAATCTGGAAGGACAGGCTAAATATTCATACACATTAAGCGGCAGAATTTCGTTTTCTAATATCGATACAATAAGAGCTGTTCCGCATAAAGTTATTTGCTGTATTGGAATGAATAACAAGGAATATCCCCGTCAAAACATATATAAAGAAATAAGTCTTATGCCGGATAAAAAATTGGGCGATAAAGATATTGCAAACGAAGACAGATTAATATTTTTACAAACGCTGTGCAGCGCAAAGGAAAACTTTTATATCAGCTGGATTGGGCAAAACGAAAATACAATGGACGATCTTGAGCCCTCCAGCGTTGTTGTTATGCTGTTAAAATATTTTAAAAAAATTATTACAAAGTATCCCTTGCAGCCATTTTCCAAAAAATATATTAACGGAGAGCTGGAAACATACGATGTTAGATGGAATATAGAAAATGAAGTTAATAGTTTTGATATTTGGAAATGGAGAGTGGAAAAAAACGACAAGGAAGAAAAAAACAGCAGTATAGATAATTTATTTTATATCTTAAAAGACGCTCCAAAATACTTTATTAAAAATATATGCAATATAAACCTGCCTGAAAATACGGATTTATTGGAAAATCTGGAACCTTTTAGCATAGAAAGCGCGCTGGATAAATGGATATTATCGGATATGATTATTAACGACGATAATTTAAATTACATAAACGAAATAGAAATTATGAAACGAAGAGGCGAGCTGCCGGATGGTATATATGCAGAGCATCATATTAATAAAATAATTGGTAAAGCAAACGAATTAAAATATTTGGCAAAAGAAGAACCTAAGGGTACTTATTGGATTTATCCAAGCAAGGATAAGGGAAAATACCGCCTAAAACATTGGCTTTACCACCTGGATTTAAATTTAAATAAAGAAAATCAAAATACAAAAATGTTTTTAAAAGATAAAGAGCCGGTTATTATAAAATTAAAAGGTATGTCAAAAAAAGCGGCAAAAACAAATTTGGATAAATTACGGCAGTTAGCGGAAGAATTGGAATATAGACTGCTTCCTGTTTTTCCGGATACCGCGTGGAAATATATAAACGAAGGCAAAATAGAAGAAGTAGATGCGTTTATTAATTATTCGCAATACGCGAAAATGGCTTTTAGAAATATCAATACTATAGAAGGAGAAATTAAAAAAGAGTTTATCGATTATTCTAAAATATTATTTAACGATTATACAAATTATATAGAGGCAAGCCATGAAGACTCTTAATGTTGTAACCCTGCCTTTAGATAATAAAGTTCTTATAGAAGCCAGTGCGGGTACCGGAAAAACATATACAATAGGACTCCTTGTTGTCAGGCTGCTTTTGGAAAAACTTATACCTATAGAAAAAATTGTATTAATTACATTTACAGAAGCAGCAACAAACGAACTTAAAAAAAATACCGCGGAAAAAATAAGACAAGCATATGATATATGGAAAAACGGCAGCAATAAACCGGACGATTTTGCCAAAATTATAGAAAATGCAAAAAAGGAAAATGCGCAGGATAAAGAAAATAACTTGTTAGATGCAATTGCAAGAATAGACGAAATGCCCATTTTTACCATTCATGGTTTTTGCAGAAAATTATTAAGCGAATTTGCTTTTGAAACCGGAAATTTCGAAGAAAAAGAAGTAATAGCAAATGTAAACGACATAAAATACAGAGTTATAGCAGATTTTTGGCGGGAGAACATTAAAGACAGAGATATGTCCATAGAACTTAGCATTGATACTTTATCCAGTGCTATAGATATTGTGTTGAATCATCCGGATGCGGAAATTACTGGAGAAGATTATAATAATCCGAATCTTAAAGACAAAGCATTGCAATATGCAATTGCTTATAAATTGGCAAAAGAAATAAATAAAAGATTAACAAAAGAAAAACAAAAACTTAAAATAATGAATTTTAATGATATGATAGAAGACTGCCATAAGGCAATTCGTAATGACAGTCAAAATAACAATATATTACAGAATGCCATTAAAAAAAGATTTGACGCAATAATGGTAGATGAGTTTCAGGACACGGATAAAATTCAATACGAAATAATAAATTATTTATTTATAAATAAACCTTTAATAATGATTGGCGATCCTAAACAGGCAATATACAGATTCAGGGGCGGAGATATTAACGCATATAAACAAGCAAGGGAATCTGCAAAAGAGAATCAATATTCCATGAATACCAATTACCGTTCGGAAAAAACCTTATTGGATGCCATGAATGTTTTTTTTACAGACACTTCGTTTAGAGACAAAATGGGAGACGGAATAGATTATTATAAAATAGACTGCGGAAATTCTGAATTATTGCCCATTAATGACGAAAAAGACAGCAATTATAAGCCATTTGTAATCTGGAAAGGCGTTTCAGGAAAAAACAACGACGATTTTTCCCAAAAAGCGCAAAAAGCTGTAGTATCAGAAATAAAAAGATTGTTAAGTACAGAAAAAATAGAACCCGGGGAAATTACAATTTTACTGAATAAAAATGCGGATTGTCTTGAATATAAAAACATTCTGGCTAAAGAGGGGATACATGCTTTATATTCGGGAGGGTCGGTTTTTGCAAGCGAAGCCGCGTATTTTTTAAGAATACTGTTAAACGCAATCTGCTTTTTTAATAAAACAGGTTTTGTAAGGGCATTGCTTACACATTATTTTTGTTCCTTTGAACCAAAAGATATTAACGATAATTTATTTATAGAATGGATTGATAATTTACAGTCAGCAAGAGCCGAATGGGAAAAAAACGGCGTAATGAATGCCGTCGATTTTATTTTAACAAAAAAAACATTGTGGAGCAATATTGCGGCTTCCGTAGACGGGGAAAGGAATATAAGAAATATTCGTCATATTATGGAAATTTTAAATAACGATGAAATAAAACAAGGAAATATTCCGGAAAAAATTATTAATTGTTTTGGCGTTTATTGCAGTGAACAAGAATATAATGATGAATATAAAGAAAAACTGGAAACAGATGAAAAAGCGTTAAAAATAATGACATTGCACAGTTCGAAAGGCTTGCAGTTTAATATTGTTTTTATTCCCGATATTTCCAGGCAGCCGAATAAACACAGGTTTCCTCATGTTTATATGTTTTATAAAAACGATAAAAAAAACATAGCATATATAGAAGAATCAAAAAACGGCGAAAAGGAGTTAAATGACACCGAAGAAAACGAAGAAACCGCAAGATTATTATATGTAGCTATAACTCGCGCAAAATTCAGATTATATATTGCACATAATCCGTGTTACCCCCGTTCCAATTCATATTTAAGAAAAATATTAGACGATTTTTGCGCTTCCAATACAGATTCACAGAATATTCAAATAGAAGATTTGGAAAAGATCGTATTAAATAATTACGAATATAAACAAAAAAACGAAGATATAAAAATTAAAAAAGAAGCCAAACAATTTAATAAAAAAATAGAACCATCCTGGTACAGAACAAGCTTTACGGGTATTTCATTAAAATTACAGCAATCAGATTTTATCCCGGTAATAAAAAAAACGGAAGAAGAGCCTCCTGCCGGAAAAAGAATGGGTACATTGCTGCATAGTATTTTCGAAAATCTGGATTTTGATGCAAAAGAAAAAGATATTCAAAATATGGTGGATATTAAACTAGGCGGTTATAAGGAATTTACCCTAGAAAAAGGCGAAGCAAGAAAAAATTGGATAATAGATAAGGTTCGTACTATTTTAAACAAAAATCTGCATGAAGCGGGCAGGTTATGCGATATAAAAGATGCAAATAAAGTTACGGAATTAAACTTTTTTATGAGCTCTCCCGATATGAAGCTGGAAAAAATAAAAGAGATATTGGGTAATAAAATAAATAATTTTGAAAAGGATAACTTTATTGCCGAATATATTAAGGGAGCTATAGACCTTGTATTTTTGGGCAAAGACGGTAAATATTATATCTTGGACTGGAAATCGAACAGTCTTAATAATTTTACCAAAGACAGCATGGAAAAAGAAGCCATGATACCGCATGGGTATCATTTACAATATTATATTTATTCTGTTGCGTTAAAAAGATGGCTGGAAAGAACCAAGAAAAAGTTTGATTTTGCAAAACAATTTGGAGGAGTATATTATTTATTTATAAGAGGTATATCAAATATAGAAAATAATTACGATGGAATATATTTTGCAAGTTCGGAAGAAATTGCCGGCGATATTATTAATTTGGATAATTGTTTTGGAGAGAATATAAATGACTATACTCTCTAACAACGATAAGTTTTTATTGTCGTATATAAAAAAACGATACAATATTTCGGAAACATCTCCGTTATACAAAGCTGCTTATTTTTTACTGCAAAGATTATGGCAGAATAGTATTTGTATTTCTGTAAACGATCTAAAACAATTAATACCGGATTTTAATATTAAGGAATATAGTTTTAATAACGATACGCCTTTGGTATTTGACGGCGAATATTTATATATACAAAGATATTTTGTGTATCAAACTAAAATAATAAATAAAATAGATAAACTGGTAAAAAACGGATTGTTTCAGATTATTACGGGCGGTCCCGGGACAGGAAAGACAACATCGTTATCGGAAATTCTAAAAAATAAAACAAAAGAAAAAATACTTTTGGCAGCCCCTACCGGAAAAGCCGCATTCAGAATGACAGAAAGCCTTGCAGGCAAGGGTTTTAACTTAAAAGCGCAGACAATACACCGCCTGCTGGGAAGCAAATATTTATCCGTAAATTTTAAACATAATAACGACAACCCGCTGGATGCAGATATAATTGCAATCGATGAATGTTCTATGATAGATATACCAATGATGGCAAAGTTACTGGACGCAATTCCAGATAGCTGTCATTTATTTTTATTGGGAGACAAGAATCAACTTTCTCCCGTAGAAGCAGGAACAGTATTTGCGGATATTTGCAGAAAATATAAAAATTACGATAAAAATGTTTATAACGAACTTACAAAAATATACAGAACAGACTGCAAAGGTATAATAGAGTTAAGCGCGGAAATTTTAAGCGGAAAAGTATCAAACTTATCTAACGAAGATGTTAAATTTAAAAATCTAATTTCTTTAGATGATTTATATTCAGGATATGGTTCTCTTTTAAGTGCAGATAACAAAGAAGAAGCGTTAAAGTCTTTGCAGGAATTCCAGGTTTTATGCGCGATAAAGGGCGGAAGGAATGGAACCAGGCATATAAACAAAACATTGCTTGCAAGAGCTAAAAGCAATGGAGTAAAATTTACTCCCATTATAATTACAGAAAACAACTATATGTTAAATCTTTATAACGGCGATGCCGGAGTTAGAGACGACAAAACGGCATATTTTTCGGGCGAAAACGAAACAAGAGAATACCCGATTTCCGGTCTTCCCGCTTTTGATGACGCATTCGCGATAACTATACATAAATCCCAAGGGTCTGAATATAATAAACTTGCGGTAGTATATCCGGACACTGATATAAACGACGATGAACAGACAATATTTACAAGAGAACTTTTATATACCGCGATTACAAGAGCCAAAAAGGAATGTCAGATTTTCGGTTCCGAAGAAGTTTTGTTAAAATCCTGCGAAAAACAGACCCGCCGTGCTTCCGGAATTAAATAACATTCATTTTGCTTAGCCCTTGACCTGCAGCCCTTTTTCCTATATTATTACTTATATTAAGCAAAAAGAGGAAAATTGTGGCTATTACTAAGCAAATAAAGCGCCTGGATAAATCCAATGTCGATTTAACCTTAACCGTCCCAAAAGACGAGGTAAATACCATTTACAGGGATATGCTCAAGGATTATTCAAAAAATATGCAGTTACCCGGCTTTCGCAAGGGGCATGTGCCTCAGGATGTGCTGGAACGCAAATATGGGGATGCCCTTAAACAAGATGCCCTTGGCAGAGTTCTGGAAGCTGCCCTGCACGAAGTGTTCGAAGACAAAGACCTGCCCAGAACGGAAAAACCCCTGCCCTACACCTCCCCGGAGCTTCAGGGCGAACCCGTACTAGACTTGGACAAGGATTTCCAGTTTTCCGTAGTTTACGATGTCCTTCCCGAAGTTAAAATCGGCTCGTGGAAAGGTCTTAAAGCTGAGTACGCATATGCAGAAGTCAAAAAAGAAGATATCGATAAAGAGCTGGAAGGTATCCGCGACCGAAACGCCATAGTCATGGACAAGGACGATAATGCAAAGGCTGCCAAAGGCGATGTTGTAACAATAGATTATCAAGTATTCGAAGAAGACGGCAGCCCATCAGAAACCTTGCAAAGAAAAGACTTTGTTTTTACACTGGGATCCAACACCAATCCTTATCAATTTGATGATGATATTGCCGGCATGAAAAAAGGCGAAACAAAAGAATTCGATAAAAAGTTCGATGACAATTATTTCGAAGCTTCCCTTGCGGGAAAAAAACGAAAAGTAGTTATCACGCTTACATCTCTTAAAGAAAAGAAGCTGCCCGACCTAGACGACGATTTAGCCCAAGATGTCGATGAAAAATTCAAAACCCTGGAAGATCTTAAAATCAATATAAAAGAAAGATTGGAAAAAGCTTTGGAAGTCCGCATAAGAGATACCAAAACAAGCGCGCTTCTTGCAAAGATAATGGAAAATACTCCCATAATCCTGCCGGAATCCATGATCCAAGCCGAAGTCGAAGGCCGCTGGAGAAGAATGGCGCGGTATTACAATATGGATCCGGAAACAATGGTTCAGATTATGAAAAACAGCGAAGGCGACGATCGGCAAAAAGAATGGCGGGATATATCAATAAAAGCTCTTCATTCAAGATTAATAATAGAAACCTTAATAGAAGAACAAAAAATCGATGTTTCCGACGATGATGTAGAAAAAGAATTCGAAAAAATAGCCGCGGAAAATAACTCTACGGCGGAAGAAATTAAAAAACATTACGACGAACAAGGTATTTTATACCTGAAAGAAGAAATTAAAGAACGGCAGCTTATAGATTTGATGTTTAAAGAAAATACCCTAAAACAGGGAAAAAAGGAGAATTTTCTGGATTTCATGAACCAGAATAGTTAAATTATATATTATGAATATTAAGATGAGTAACCTTGTCCCAATGGTTGTAGAACAAACAGGAATGGGAGAACGAGCATATGATATTTATTCGCGTTTGTTAAAAGACCGTATTGTTTTTTTAGACGGCGAGATTAACGACATTTCCGCCGATTTAGTTGTTGCCCAGCTTTTATTTTTGGACGGACAGGATACGGAAAAAGATATTAATCTTTACATTAACTCCCCCGGCGGATCTGTTACAGCGGGGCTTGCCATTTACGACACGATTCAATATTTAAAAAGCGCGGTACAGACAATTTGTCTTGGGCAGGCAGCAAGCATGGCAGCTCTTATTTTATCGGCAGGGGCGGCTGGCAAAAGGCAGATTCTTCCTTCTTCGCGCGTTCTTATTCACCAGCCTTGGGGCGGCGCTCAGGGACAAGCTAGAGATATTGGAATACAGTCGCGCGAGATTGTCCGGCTTAAAAAAATGACAATTAAATATTTTGCAAAACATACAGGTAAAACCGTAGAGCAGATTTCATCCGATATGGAAAGAGATTTGTATATGTCCGCAGAAGACGCGGTAGACTACGGCGTAGTCGATTCTATTTTAACGAGGGAAAAAGATGGCAAGACTTCGTAACGGCCCCGAGCCATTTGAAAAAAATTGTTCGTTTTGCGGAAAAGCCGCAGACATGGAAAGAAAACTTATCGCCGGCCCCAACGATATTGCTATCTGCGATGAATGTATAGAAGTCTGCCGGAAGATTCTGCACGAAGGAGACCAAGAGCTTACAAGTCAATTTACCGGCGACATTCCAACCCCGCGCGAAATTAAAGATTATCTAGATTCGTTTATTATTGGACAGGACAATGCAAAAAAAGCGCTTTCGGTTGCGGTTTATAATCATTACAAAAGAATTTCCAGTCCTTTGGGCGAAAAAAAATCACTGCAAAAAAACACTGACAGCGAAGATGTAGAAATAGAAAAATCAAATGTTTTATTAATAGGTCCTACAGGAACCGGAAAGACCCTGCTTGCAAAAATCCTTGCAAAAAAACTTAAAGTGCCGTTTGCCCTGGTAGATGCCACAACTCTTACCGAAGCAGGTTATGTCGGCGAAGATGTAGAAAATATTTTATTAAAATTATTGCAAAACGCAAACGGAAGTATTCCCGCCGCAGAAAGAGGCATTGTTTATATCGACGAGATCGATAAAATTACGCGAAAGGGCGAAAATGTTTCCATTACCCGCGATGTTTCCGGCGAAGGCGTTCAGCAGGCTTTGTTAAAAATAATAGAAGGATCAATTGCTTCTGTACCTCCACAGGGCGGAAGGAAACATCCTAATCAGGAATTAATTCGCATTAACACCACAAATATTTTATTTATCTGCGGCGGCGCATTTGTAGGGCTGGACAAATTAATCTCGCGCCGTGTTGTGCAAAATCCTTTAGGTTTTGGTTCTAACAGAAGAACCGGAGAAAAAACACTTAAGGAATTGTACGATTCGATTCATCCGGACGACCTTATCCAATACGGCATGATTCCCGAATTTATAGGCAGGCTTCCAATTACGGTAGGTTTGGAAGAATTACAGCGAGATGAATTAAAACGAATTATTACGGAACCCCGCAATGCGATTATAAAGCAGTATCAGGCAAGTATGGCCTATGACGATGTAAAACTGGAGTTTACGGAAAAAGCAATTGATGCCATTGCAGATATGGCTATTAAACAAAAAACCGGAGCCCGCGGGTTACGCGCCATAATGGAAAGACTTATGACAGATATTATGTTTGATATTCCTTCGATACAGGGGCGCAAACAGGTAATTATTACACACGATACGGTAGAAAAATCCGAGCCGCCCGAGATTATTTATCTGCAGAAGAGCGCTTAAAATAATATGGGAATTTTTCGAAAATTATTTGGCAAGAATTCCGGTATTGACAATTATTACACGGAAGAACGAGAACTTAAAACAGAAAATTTCCCAATGCTTCCCCTTAGAGACCTTGTTCTTTTTCCTGACACCGTAATTTCCATTTTTTTAAAAGCAGCGTCTGACATTGCCGCTCTTGACGAAGCCCGCTCCCGCGAAAACCGGATGTTTGCCGTATGTATGAAAAAAACAGATACCGGCTTTTCATCGAATGAACCCTGGGAAACGGGCACTGTAGTAAGAATCATTAACAGATTAAAGCTTCCCGATAATACTTACCGTGTTGTAATACAATGCGAATATCGAGGCGCTATTTTACAATCCTTTCCAAATAATGATTTTACAATGGTAAGGGTAGAACCTGTAAAATTAACAGGATTGTCTGATCCGTTAAATGCGGACGATCTTGCTCTTTTACGAAGCGTTCAAAAATCATTTACCAAATATTCCGATTTATCCAAAAGAATAAGCAGCGACACTTTATCTGCCGTGGAAAAAACTGAAAATGCGGAACGCCTTGCAAACCTTATTTGTAATTCTTCTTATTTAAAATCGGAAAAGAAACTGGAGCTTTTAAGATACACAGATACCCGCAAAAGACTTTTGGCAATTTTGGAAACATTGGAAAAAGAAAACGAAATTTACGGCATACAAAGAAGCATTACCGGCAAAGTTAGAAATAAAATGGAAAAACGCCACCGCGAGTATGTTCTTAACGAGCAATTAAGGGAAATTAACAAGGAACTTGGCAAGGACAAACTGGAAGATGAATACGCCATTTTAGAAAAAAGAATCTTGGAAAAAAATCCTCCGGAAGAAGTAAAAGAAAAAGTTGCAAAAGAAATAAAACGGTTAAAAAAACTACAGGCGCTTTCCCCGGAAGCAGGTGTTTTACGCGGTTATCTGGAATGGATAGCGGATTTACCCTGGAGTACATATTCGATTGATTCAGGCGATTTAACGGATGCGGAAAATATTCTGGACGAAGATCATTTTGGAATGAAAAAGGCAAAAGATCGTATTATTGA
>JAITUR010000031.1 GCA_031286205.1 Treponema sp. | reverse complement strand
CGCCACGGCGCTACAAGCATAGACGAGTTTCGCAAGCAGGGGTATTTGCCCGAAGCCCTTTTAAATTATGTAGCCTTGCTTGGCGCATCTTACGAAGAAGGAAAAGAAATATATACATTAGACGAACTTGCCGCCCGCTTTAGTTTGGATAAACTTAACAAAGCCCCCGCAGTTTTTGATTATAAAAAGCTGGAATGGTATAATGGTCAGTATATCAGAATGAAAAGCGACAAGGAGCTTGCGGAATTGTGTCTGCCGTCTGCGATAGAAGCAGGTTTGTTTGGTACAGGCGAGCCGGCTTCGGCGCAAAAGGAAATTTTTATACAGGCAATGCCCTTAATAAAAGAACGCCTTGTTTTTCTTGGCGAGGTTCCCGAAAAAATTTCTTATTTACTTAAAGAGCCTGATATTCCTGCGGCGGAAGAATTTATTCCAAAGAAACTGGATCTTGCTGCCACGATGGAGCTTTTGCTCCATGCGCTGGAAATTGTTAAACCTCTGGCAGAAGCAAAGGATGATGAACAGGCGGAAAATTTAATTAAAGCAGAGGCGGAAAAAAGAGGAGTAAAACTTGGCGATTTAATGATGCCTTTAAGGGTTGCAATTACCGGCAGCCGTGTAAGTCCTCCGCTTTTTGGTTCTTTGCGCATTTTAGGGGCGGATTGTTCTGAGAATCGTATAAAAAACGCAATGGAAAAGTTAAATAATCATAACAAGATATGATTGCTGGATAAGGAAGTATTGGATTATAATTTATTAAGGAGGAAGGGTTTGAAAAATAAAAAGCTTCGGCAAGGAATTTTGGTAATGGTATTATTGTTTATTATGACAATTACCGGGTGCGCCAATAGTTCCGCCGGCAACGACAGAAGCGTAACATATAGAAGCAATAGAGGCGGTAAGTATAACGGATACGACTTTGAGTTTTGGGCGGATAACAGAGGGTTTGCCAACGGAAGAATGACCTTAACAGGTAATGGTTCTTTTTATTGCGAGTGGTTAAGACCGTATAAAATTTTATTCCGTATGGGCAAAAAATATAACGAAACAAAAACACACAGCCAGATTGGGACATTCGCGCTTGAATATGGAATTTCAGAATTTGATACAGAAGGCACCGCGTTTATCTCTGTTTATGGATGGACGGTAAACCCGCTTGCAGAATTTTTTATTGTAGAAAATTGGGGTTCTAACAACGATAATGGAAGCAGGGGAACGCATAAAGGCACTGTTACAGTAGGCGGAGATGTCTATGATGTCTACGAGAATATACGAACAAATATTCAATCAATAAAAGGGGTAAGGACTTTTCCGCAATATTGGAGTATCCGCCAAACAAGGCGATCCGAAGGAACAGTTCCTGTCAGCGAACACTTTGCGGCATGGGAAGAAATAGGTTTTAACATGGACGGGAAAATGTATGAAGTATCGTTTTGTGTCGAAGCTTACGGAGGGGAATCGAAAGATGCCTCGGGCAGCGCCAATATTTACAAAAACAAGCTGACTGTTAATGGCGTAGAAATTAATGCACGAAAGTAAGGAGTAAATTATGAAAAGGATTATTTTATTATTTGTTTTAATTATTGCGATAGCAATAACAGTGCCGGCAGATGAATCGATTGTTTCGTTGGTGCAGTCGACAACGGTTTCGCGGGCATCGAATCTTACATATGCGGATATTCTTGCGTTAACCCGCGAAGCAATTGATCTTGCGGGCGGACTTAACGATATTATTAAACGAGGCGATGTCGTTGTGCTTAAACCCAATTTAGTAACATCTATTTGGAATTGGGGTGTGTCCGGCGGGCATATACCGGAATTTGTAAACGGTGTCTGTACCGACAGGCGTGTAGTTCAGGCGGTTGCCGAAATTGTCAGGGAAATTATCGGTCCGTATAATCCTGCAACGGGCAGGGGAAAAATTATGGTTATCGAAGGCGCTGCAAAAGGTTCTACAACGGTACATTACAACAACTTGGGATACACAAGAGAAAACCTTGTTCATGTCGATGAAATTATTGCGCTGGAAGACGAAGGTTCGTGGGTAAGAGCGGGAGATGCTTCGGGGTCTATGGCTTTTGTAAACCAGGTAAGGCTGAATAATTTTGTTTACAATAGAGCGGCGGGTGCCGGACAATTTCTTAGATATTATCAAAACGACGGCGTATACTGGGTAAATAAAAAAATACACGAAGCAGATGCGCTTATTAGTATTCCTGTTGTAAAAAATCATTGGAATGCCGTAGTAACAGGCGGAATTAAAAATATAGGAATAGGCGCTGCTCCGCCAAGTATTTACGGCAATGCCGCGCATGATATTGGACGAAATAATATGGTAAACCACAGTTCTCCGGTTTTACATGACTGGATAGCGGATTACTTTGCCTGTATTCCCGCCGATTTTGTAGTAATGGACGGATTACAGGGGCTTCAGAATGGCCCGCTTCCAAGCGTATCCAGCAGTAATGCATTGGCGGCACACCAGAAAAATATGCGTTCCATACTTGCGTCTAAAGATGCCCTGGCAATGGATATTGTTTTATCGAACATATTAGGCTGGGATTATACCACAGTTCCATATTTAACAATGTTAACCGAAAGAGGATCTGTTGGACCAAAACCAAACAAAAGGATAATTCCATTACGCGGTAATCCCAGAGATATTGTTGTACTTGGAAACAGAAAAGTCGATGATGTCAGAGGAAATTACAGAGGCTCTATGCAGACGGGAAATGTCGGCAGAAGAATTCCTTCGCAAAATACGGCTAAACCTACGGTAAGAATTACCTCTGCGGTATTTAATGGAGAAAATCTTAATATAAATTTAAATCTTTCTGCCGGCGAAAATAATAAAGTCGATAAAATCGATATTTATATTAATGGCGCTTACCAAAGAAGCTTTAATACCAATATGAATAATGTAACAATTAATGCCTCGAACCTGGCAAGCGGGGCGCATAACATAGAGGTAAGAGCGTATACCAATTATATGTACTGTACAACGGCAACAACGACAGCCAGAAAGTAGAATGTTAACTTTAGAATGGATTATAGAGGGAATCCCTGTACTCCTGCATAATAGTTTAAAGACTTTGCTTAGACTTCTTCCGTATCTTGTTGCAGGAATAATAGTCAGCGAGCTTTTGAAATTTACTTCGTGGACAAAATTGGTTTATAAATGGGTTAATAAATCGCCTGTTGTATCAATTTTATCCGCTTCGGTTATTGGGATAATTTCTCCGCTTTGTACATACGGAACAGTTCCGGTTGTAATAGAGCTTTATAAAAGCAGGGTAAATATTGCGCCGCTTTTTGCATTTTTGGCAGCTTCGTCGCTTATAAATCCGCAGCTTTTTATAATGACAGCCGGAGGTATCAGTCTGGAGATGGCTCTTGTCCGAACCCTTGCCGTATTTATTTTTAGTTTTACGGCAGGATTGCTGTGCTATCTAATTCCAAAAAAAATAATTGTCAGAAAAGATATGCAGCCTTATGATAATGGCGGAGAAGAAATAGCAAACCGGGAAAAAAAACAATTTATTGCTAAGGACTATTTAATTAATTGCCTTAAAAGCATAAAACATATAGGTGTTTATTTATTAATTGGGGTTCTTTTAAGTTCGATTATAGAGTTGTACATACCTAAAGATTTAATAGCCGCCGCTTTTCAGGCGGGGAAGGTGCAGTCCATACTTGCCGGCGCTTTACTGGGTATTCCTCTGTCTCCTTGCGGAGGCACTGCAATACCGATTGTCAGCGGCATGATAGACAATGGAATGGGGAAGGGGACTGCGCTTGCATTTTTTATTGTTGGTCCTGCCACCCGTCCTGCACCGCTTTTTTCTATGGGTACATTATTTACACCCTTGTTTCTTGCGGCATACTGCCTGTTCCTTATTCTTTCCGCGGTGCTAATGGGACTGGTTTACATTTAGTCGTAGTATGCTCTGCAAACTTCTGCGGCGGTTGCGGCATCCGGGGTGTAAGCATCTGCGCCAATTTCATCTGCAAAACTTTGAGTAACAGGAGCGCCGCCCACCATAACCTTTACCTTATTGCGAACACCTTCGTTTGTAAGCGCATCGATTACTTCTTTTTGCGCTGTCATGGTTGTTGTTAAAAGCGCGGAAAGGCACAATACTTTTGCGTCACTCTCTTTAACCTTGTTTACAACAACTTGAGTATCGACATCGATGCCAAGATCTTCGACCTCTATACCTTTGCCTTCGATCATCATTTTTACAAGATTTTTGCCGATGTCATGCTGGTCGCCTTTTACCGTGCAGATAATTGCCTTTCCAACCGGGGCAACGCCTGCTTTTGCAAGAGCGGGTTTTAGGGCTTCCGTTGCCTTGTTCATTGCGCGCGCGGCAATTAAAACTTCCGGCACAAAAACTTCGTTGCGCTTAAACTTTCCGCCAATAATATTCATTCCCGCCATAAGGGCATCTTGCAAAATATCCGCCGGTTCTGCTCCGGCATCCAGGGCTTTTTGCACTGCGGGAACAATGTCCCTGGCTTTTCCTTTTTGCAAAAGCTCTGATATTTCATTAAAAATCTCGCTATAATCCGCCATGTTTAGCTCCTTGTAAGGTTTCTTTAATTATAATGCTTTTTATCTGATAAGTCGAGGATTTGAATATAAAAAAACGGCGCCCGGTTGTACGGACGCCGCTTTAGCAAATGAGTGTTATTGTTGCCCTGGTTTAAGCAGTTCAATTGATTTAATGTAGAAATAGGAAGCATTTATGTTTCCGCCTATTCCTATATGAACTTTTCCTGTAAGCGCGCTTCTGGTGCCGCTAAGTGTTAAAGTACTAGTTGTTTCAGCAGTTGGTAATACAAGATTTACTCCGTAAATTGGTGTATTTTGACCGCGATTTCCTAAAGCACCTGTTGTAGCTTCTATCCTGAATTGCTTATCATTTCCAGTATCTCCGGAAACTGACCATACAAAGCGGATTCGATCATAATCTTCAAGAGATTCACTTCCAAGATTAAACTCAAGGAAAACCATTTGATTTGAATAGTTTTGAGTTAAACGAACTTCAAATGTTCCTGGGTTTGATGTGCTCATTCTGCCATAAGCATTTTGAGTAATAGCAATTGGACTTAATCCCACCAGCGGATCCACAAAGGCTGAGGTAAGATTTTCAAAGAAGAAGCTTGTTCTTAATGCCGCAGAATCGATAGCCGTAATCTCAAGCATCGAGGGCATCCCTCCGCTGAAATTAAATGTTAGTGTCCTTGTTGTGTTTAGGGTAATACTATCCAAGTATGTCATGGTTAGTGTTACAAGATTGCCGCTGGTGGCGTAGTCAGCGGGGCTTACAAGCTCCCTATTTCCGTCATGTATTGATGACAGCGAGTTCCCATTCCATGTGATAGTAACGGGAATGGTTTTCTTGTCGGCAATGTCATACTGCGCACTTGTTATAGAAAGCTCTGCACTAGGCGCTGTGTCTGTAACGGTAATTACAAAAGTTCTGTTTGCTCCCGGAGTGAATACAAATGTCAGTGTTGTTTCGCCAAGGGGTAATGTGCTTAGATATGTAGTGTTCAGCGTTATAGTACCGGTAGTGCTATTGCCGCCAGTGGAATAATTGCTGCCGCTCAGCGCTGTCCCTCCGTTATTTATTCCTGTTAATGTATTCCCATTCATCGTCATGGTTACGGTAATAGCTTGTTGGGCAAATTTATCAAACTCTGCCTCGTATCTGTCAAATGTCGCGCTTGGCGCTTCGTCTATGACAGAAAGCGAGAAATTTCTGTTTGTGCCTGCGCTGAATATAAATGTCAGCGTATGCGCTCCATTGCTAAGTGATTCCATGTAACTGCTGTTCAGTGTTACAATGCTGCCGCTTACAGTATAGTGGGTGTTGCGCGTAAGCTCAGTTCCGGCGTTTTCGATGCGTTCTAATGTATTTCCGTTAAGCGTCATGGTTACGGTAATATTTTGCTGCGCTCTTTTGTTGAATTCTCCGCTTGTCGGACTAATAGAGGAATGTTGTATCGGTGTTGTATTACTTGATAGATATGCCTTAAAGTTGCCCGAAACATGCAGCAAGCCAAGCATATACAGACAGCCGTCGTAGTAGCGGTATTGACCCGTTGTCATTCCGGCATTCCAGAAATCTTCTACAAATTCCCATGCAAGTTGGTTTGTTGCTGCGAGAGACGCAACCGCATTACAGGCAACCAGACCGGGTGAATGATCCTCGCCATTTTGTAATGGACCGGTTCCATTCAATTCCCATAGAGTTCCGTAAGAAGTTACTCCCTTACTGGCAAAAAATGTCTGAATTCCATTTGCAAATGTTTTTTGCCAAGGGTCTTCTGCAAACCATGCATAATCCATGCCAATATTCATCGCTATACGCCAGGCATCATACCGGAAAGCAGCATGCTGTCCTCCGGTTGGTGTTCCGTTAAAAAGAGCATAATCGGGCCCAAGATATGTCGGCGCTTTTGCCGTTGTCGGGAAAAAACTACGGCTGGTTTCTGCCGCTTTTTTATAAAAGTCTATGTCTGCCTTTAATTGATCAAGGTTGCTCCAAATACCGGACAGCTTACCGGCTTTATGATCTGCTTCCAGTTCCATTGCCCATATTTCATAGAACGCAGGCAGATGATACGAAGGGTCTGTATGACCGGCTGAATTTCCGTATGGAGAGAACACCGGCTGATGATAACCCACCCCGCCTGGAAGTGCGGTGTTTGAATCACCGGATCTTCTGAATAATCCCGGTTCATAGGGATCAATCCCTCCCTGATCACGGTTGATCATATCATATAACAGCCGTCTTGCATGTTGCCCATAATTTAACATACTCGCATCTGTTCCGGCTCCGGTATTATCACCCCAGCGGGCAGAAGCAAACAACAATGCTGTGGCAAAATAGAATTCGCCGTCAGGAGCAATGCCGGGATCTATTGTCTGGAAAGTAACCGGATCTACTGCCCAAGAAAAATAAGCCCTTGAGTTTTTACTGCCACTGGGATGTGTTTCATTATACATATAAGTTCTTGCCCATCTCCAAAGTCTGTCGAATTGATCTTTTTGGTCTAACTGTACGGCAATCATCATTCCATAAGACATCCCCTCTGAACGAACATCGCCGGTAGGGCGAAAATTTGTGCTTCCAGAATCAAGGATAAAGGCTCCTAATTGTCCGCTAGGAAGAGTCGTTTCGTAATAGAATCTTGTATTTGCAGAACTTGTCTGGGATGTTCCGGGTGCAGCGGCAGTTGAATTAAGATCAAATAATTTTGTCCATGCATTATCTACTTTGGCTTTGATCTCTGCGTCGGTTTTACCAAATTCTTTAAACAGGTTTCTGTAATTTCCCGAGAATACTGCTCCTGTGGCAGGTGGATTAGGCGCGGGCGGATATACCGTCGGCAGTTCAAAGGTAAGATCGTCAACAAGGAGAGTTATATTGCCGTGGTTTACTCCAATGGCTATATAAACGGTGCCTTGTAAATCTTTTACAGCATTGCCTGGGTTGGTTAATGGAATAGTATGCCACGACCAAGTGTTCTGGTAGCCACCGCTGGCTGTAAAATCCAAGCTTGCTGTTTCACCTAAAAGCAGGTTATCAAAGTCAGGAAGAAGGGTGCCCGGTGGATATTCATCTCCGGGTTTATTTCCAAAAGCGCCATCTAAAAATTGTGCAGGATTACTGGCTGCATAAACCTGAATTTTTTTATTCCCCAAATCAGTGCCGCCCCTTACATTGAACCTAAACGAAAATTGTTTATATTCGCTCAGTTTCTTTGGCAGATGAATAGGAATAATTGCCCCATGATTATAATTGGTTGCTTTAATTTCCAGTGACTTTTGACCGTTATTAATCGGGTCTGCGACAACTATTGCCGTGCCGGCAGAGCCGCCGCTGCCGTCTTTTGTTGTATTATATGTTGTAATATTGATTATATCATCTTCAAAATCAACAATGGGGTTTACATTCGGATCATTATCATCTGCTTTAATGCTGCCTGTAGTCTTAAAATCAACCGGCTTAATATAGTTTTCCGAATCTGTGCCGAAAATGGTGTAAACAACGGTAATCTGTTTTGATTCCCCAACGCTCGCTGAATCGTAATTTGCCTCGGCAGAAACATTTACTATGTCGCTAGGCATTACTCCTATTAATGTGCCGACAACATTAACAGTTGCGGTTGTATTGCCATCGAATTTTTTTGTTGTGGCAACATTCGTGCCGCTAATAGTCAGTTGTTTTTTGGACACGGTAAGCAAATAACTTGCCGTAGCTTCTTCCCATGTTTCATCCCCCGCTTTTTTTGCGGTAATTGTGGTAGTTCCCGCTTTAAGAATTGTCACTTCGCCGCTTGTGGGACTCACTGTTGCTACACCGGTATCGCTGCTGGAATAGGTGATTGCCCGGATGCCTGACCCTGTGTTTGTAATAGCTTTGGTAAATGGAAGATCGCCGTAAGTTTTTTCTTCGTTATTTGTATCGGCGAATGCGATAGTATCAATCGCTTTATCCGAATGAGTAAATGTGGCTATTATGGTAATAACGCCTGCTGCCGCGTCACTTGCAGCCAAGGTGTATGGTCTTGTGCCTGTTCTGGGATGCTCCTCTGCGGAGTTTACCGGACCGATAGATGATGCGCCCGAGAATATAATCTGATAGTTTAATTTGCCGGATTCATGGACAGTGTAGTTAAGAGTTATACCGGCTCCATTATGCCCGTGATCAGGCGAAGCTGTTACTGCATCTGCACCTTGATTGTTAACAAGATTGATATCAATATCATACGGTACTTTGTTGCCGGTTGCCGTAACGCTGCCGGAGAAATCTCCGTGGGTTATAACACAAGTAATTGTTTTGCCCGCATCGCTGCCCTGTATAGTGTAGTTTGCGCTGTTGCTGCCAATAGCGTTGCTGTCGGCTTTCCATGCGTAGTTAAATGTACCGCCGGCATTTATGCCGCTTGTATCGACAGTAAGCTGTTCGCCAATTCTGTATGTTCCGGTAATTTCCGCACTTCCTTCAAGCAAAATGCCGTCTATGTCTTTGTCAGGAATAATCATCATGATAAACGGGTTTTCGCAGGCAAAAAGTAAAAATAGCAATGAGCAAAGAGCAAAAAATATACCTTTAAAATATTTCCGGCCGGTTGTTTCTTTGTGGTTTTTTTTCATTATTCTTCTCCTTTTCCTTTATTAGTGGCAATTGGTATTCCAACAGTTATTCCTACGCCCCATAAAAACGGGTAGCCGGCACGCACTTGTGGTTCAATATACCAGTTGCCGCTTCCCGGAAAAATGCGCCAGCCTGCTGCCAGCCCGCCAAGAAAAGAGGGGTAGGTGTCGCCTTCGTAGAAAAAGATAACGGCTCCCAATTCCGCCTGCACAAAAAGACCAGTAATATTAAAGGGCAGATTTTTGTAACGAAACAGCCCCTGAAATTCCAGCGTGCTAAGTGTATCCATGCCGTAACTGTAGCCTGCTTTAAATCCGGCATCGAAAAGCTCGTTGATTCCCATGCCAAAAGACAAGTTGCCGCCAACTGCCACGCTTTTACGAGAATTGGCATTAAGCTCCGCGCCAAAACCTGCATACAGGTTTTCCAAAGCAGAAAGACTGCCTGCAATGTACAGCAGCAGACACAGGACAAGAAGTTTTTTCATGTTTTCTCCCTGATAAATTTTTTTAGTCTTATAATATGAGTTGCAAGAGGATTCAATTGGGGGGGGGGGGGGGGGGGGGGGGGGGGGGGTTTTTTTAATTTTTCTTCCCTAATTTGTTTTGTGTTTACTATACAAATAATATAAAAAAAAGTGTATTTTG
>JAITUR010000126.1 GCA_031286205.1 Treponema sp. | reverse complement strand
TATTACCATATTATTATATTTCCTCCGAAGGTTAGGCCTCCGCCAAAACCTACGGTTAGAATTATATCGCCTTTTTTAAGTTCTCCTGCACGGTTCATCTCGTCCAGTGCGATTGGAATTGATGCCGCCGAAGTATTTGCATATTCTTCTATATTAAGATAAAACTTCTCCTCTGTCATGCGCAGTCTTCGTCTTGCCGCCTGAATAATGCGGGCATTTGCCTGATGCGGAACAATCCGCGCAATATCATCGACTCCAAGGTTTCCGGCTTTCATTAAATCTTCCAGAACTTTGGTTATTGCTCCAACTGCAAAGTTATAAACTTCCTGACCATTCATTTCTATATGAATACCTATTTCTAGAGTTTCCCCTTTTTTGTAGGGTTCTTTTGTTCCGCCGCGGCGCAATAAAAGACTTTCAGCGCCCGAGCCGTCCGCGCGCATAATGGTATGCTGCAAGCCCCTTTTTTCCGCCCCGGTTTTTTCCAGCACAACCGCCCCCGCGCCATCGCCGAATAAAACGCAGGTTCGCCTGTCTTCCCAGTTTACCATCTTGGTTAATACTTCGGAGCCAATCACAAGAGCGCGTTTTCGCTGTGTACTGATATTTAACAAACCCGCCGCTGTTTCCAGCCCGTAAACAAAACCGGTACACCCTGCAGATATGTCCATTGCCGAAGCATTTACAGTCCCAATTTTGTGCTGTGTAACACAGGCAGTGGACGGCGTACCATAATAATCCGGCGTAGCGCTGCCCAAGACAATAAGATCGATACTGGGCGCTGCTTCTGCCGCAGCTCTGTCCCTTTCTTGAGGATCATTGCCGGAATAGCCGGCTGCCATTGCAAGGGCGTTTTTTGCCGCTTCCGCCGCAAGGTCGCTGCAAGCTACAGATTCGTCGGCTATGTGGCGGTTTCCAATCCCTGTATGAGAGCGAATCCACTCGTCTGTCGTATCGACATAAGCGGTTAATTCTTCGTTACTTACCCTTTTTGGGGGGACAGCTTTACCTGTCGCTATAATTTCAATTGCCATTGTTCTTATTATGACAAATTTTGGTTAAATGTCATACTCCTTATAATAGTGATTTTCTTGATTTTGTCAAGCTATCTTTTTGACCCATCCGGGAGTTTTCTAGTTGCAGGGGAGCGGCAGCCCCCATTATAATTTAACCATGCAAAACCACTATATTTCTTGCAAGCTCTGTCCCCGAAATTGCGGAATTAACCGTTTGGCGAGGGAAACCGGCTTTTGTGGGGAAACTGCCGTTTTAAGGGTGGGGGCTGCCCTTAAACACTATGGGGAAGAACCCCCATTGGTGGGAACAGGAGGGTCCGGGACAATTTTTGTCAGCGGCTGCAATTTGGGCTGTGCTTTTTGTCAAAATTACCAGATTTCGCAGCACGAGGGACAGAGCTCTGTCCCCACTCCAGCCCTTGGAAAACCGGTTTCCCCTGATGAATTTGCTCAAATCTGTACGGCGCTTCGCGATAAAGGCGCTTTTAATATCAATATTGTAACCGGAAGCCACGCAATCCCCGCCCTTGTAGAAGGTTTTGCCGCCTGTAAAAAAAGTAACAATTGCCATTTGCCAATTTTATGGAACTCATCGGGTTATGAAAGCGTGGAAGCATTGGAGCTTTTACAAGACTATGTCGATACCTACTTGCCCGACCTAAAAACGCTGGACCCGGAAATTGCCGCCAGGTATTTTAACGCGCCGGATTATCCAAAAACGGCGGCGGCGGCTATCCTAAAAATGATCGATACAAAGAGCGGTTCTGCCAAATCCATGGAAAAAGTGATTATTCGCCACCTGATTTTACCGGGGCATCTGGATTCTACCCGATCTGTTTTACAATGGTTTGCGGAGAATGTTTCAGGGCGGGCGCAGTTGTCCCTTATGACTCAATATACTCCAATTCCCAACAGGCAAAGATCGATGCCGCAGGATTATGTAACAAAAGAGGATTACGAAACTGTAATGAGATGGTTAAGAGAGTTCGAAATAGAGGACGGGTTTTGTCAGGAGCTTGTTACCGGCAACGAATGGCTGCCGGATTTCAAGCGTCCTAACCCTTTTTCGTCGGAACTATCGGTTCCTGTGTGGCATTTTGCAGATTAACTACCAGCCTATCTTTGCTCCTAAAGTAAAACCAAGTCCGCCGCCTTCCCAGCTTTTTGCAAAATCTTGCGAACGAAGGCTAAGCCCTAAATTAAATTCAATTAATCTTAAATTAAGGGCTAAGTGCATACTGTTTATCCACATACGATCAAGATAGTTTATTCCAAGTCTAACATGGAAAAGATTGTTTAAGTTCAAATGTCCTGTAATTCCGCCTTCTATAGAACCCGGCTCTGCATAAAGCGTATTAACGGCAAAACCAATTAATGGAGTTACGGTTATAAGTTCGGTTCCAAGCGGTTTCCAGTTAGCCCAAAAATGCATAATAAATGGTCTGTAAATGCTTTTATCTTTAGTAAATGACTGGGAATCAAAAAAAATATGATTGGTAATATTCATTACATCTGACGCATCAACCGAGGCATTTGCGGTAATATTTAAGCCGTTCTTCATGGTGCCGGGAATAAACGGCAAAGCGGTAAAACCTGCTCCAACATCAAAATTTAAAATTGAATGTATATTTTGCAAACCCAATTCTCTGGACAGCGGGTATTCCACACTTGCGGATATATCCATCCCCATCATACTGGTAAGCCCCTGTATACCGCCTGAATATGTATCATAATTAAATGGTGTATATAAATCTATATCGCACATAAAACTTGCATAGTTTTTGGAGCCGTCCAATGTGTACGAAATTTTGGAAGTTGCATATGCAACAGGATAAAAGAGTGTGGGCATTACAGAAATTTTAAAGTTTTGAATATGGAAAAATGCACTTGGAGTAAAATTAACAAATGCTGCAAAACCTAAATCTGTTCTTTTATTTTTTGCGTCAGTAATTTTTGATATATCAAAATTTATTCCTGTAAACCCGGTTATCTGAAACTCAATAATAGATAAGCCAAAACCCCACCCTTTTTTACTGTCATACTTAAAATAAAATGGAGTCATATTTACACCTACTTGAGCCTGAAAGATAGAAGGAAAGTTATCCAGATCTATTTTGATTACCCCGGTAAACATCATATTAGCAGGTAAATAATTATTGGCAAAATGGGCATCATTTATATAAGCTAGCGCCATTTCAAAACCGCGGTCTTGTATCCAAAAACCTCCAAGGTCAACATCATCTTCATATTCCCAAGAATCTTCGCTGTCGGTTTCTTCTGCATATATACAAGGTATAAAAAGCAGGCAAATAATAATAAGTAGTGCTATTCGTTTCATATTTTGCTCCTTAAAAAGTTATCCATTAAAAATTATGCCTGATGTTTATATCAGCTTTTAGGGTTAAAGATTCTATTTTTAGATCCCGTTGAATAGCAAACCAATCGCCCGCCTTCATTGTTAATCTAATTTGCGGTACAAACGGATTTGTTTGATCCAGCATTTTTATTTGCTGATTCGTAAGGTTAATACCAAAATCTCTGCCTGTTATAATTCCAAAATCCATCTTTAATCCATCCGGATCGTTAGCATCTTCGATTACCAATTTTACACCATTAAATAAAGCTTTGTTAAACCTGATGGTAAAATTAGCGCTTTGGATAAATTCTTCTAAAGTATCGGAGTCGCCCCTTCCAAAAAGATCGTTGTCTTCGCTGACTTTAAGGTCTTCCGGTGTAAGTATAAACTCTATGTCTTCATCTGCTTGTATTTTTAACGGCAGCCATAGAACAACTTCCAGATTAAAGTCGTATTGTTTTCCTAATTCTCCAAGCGAAAGCATTGTTCCCTGAGGAATAACAGCTTTAAATGAAAATCCGCCTTTTTCCTCATCGCTGCTAAACAACTCGCTCATTAAGTCCGAAATATTAAAAGTAATACCGCCGGCAGGCAAACCTGCACCATTATATTTATGGTTATTAAAAACAAGACCGCTATTCTGGGAGACAACAGGTGTGCTTGAGCCAATTATTTCAGTTTCGAATAATTCTAAATCTAAATCAATTATATTAAGTAAATAACTGGAATGTGCGCCATTTTCTTTTACGGCAAAAAACACTTTTGCTGCAAGACCAGGAATAATAAAATCCATATCTTGTAAAAATTCCGGAAGATTATTGACAGGGAACGGAATTTCCTCGTTAAACAACACCCAGCCTTCGCCTGAACCATCATCGTTAACTTCTACAGTTTCCGTATAAATTTTTTCTTTTACAGCATCTTTAGTTTCATTCTTTATTGTATCCACAATGGCATCTTTAAGAAGATCCTTAAGATCTTCATCGCCTTCAACAGAAAATAAAACTCCGCTTCCCATAATAGAAAGTGACGGACCGCTTTCTTTTAATCTGGCATTAATATTATCTATAATGCTGTTTGCAATAGAATCTAAAACATCATCTGCTGAACCGGCAAGAAGACCGGCAAAATCGGGAAGAAGGATTAGAATATCATCCGGGAAATCACTGTCGAGATCGTTTTGAATTGTTTCTATAATTGTATTAATTGTTTCTTCAATATCATCGCTATCAAGCATATCGCGAATTTTTTGTTTTGCTTCGTCAGTAAGCTCATTGTTTGCAACCGCATTACCACTTGATAAAAGATCTTCAAGAAAATCATCAAGATAATTATTTATAAAATCGTCTATAGGACCGTCGGCATATAATTCTATAAGATCGTCTAATTGTTCGTCCAGATTAAATGGTACCGGAAAAGGAATATTTAAATGAAGTAAAAAAGTTAACGGATTACCAACATTTACAGCTTCCTGCAGGGTTATTGTCATGTCGTAGGATTCTTCGCCAACTTCAAAGGAGCTTGTCCATTGATTCTTTTTTTCCAGCTCTTTAGTAATAAATTGGGTTAAATCTAAATTAATGCTAAGATTATCGATTCCGATTGTTCCAGAAACCTGAAGCGCTTTAGGCATTTCCCAATTACATCCGATAACCGCAAATACCAGTAAAATGGAAATTAGGGATAAGGCTGTTTTTTTCATGTTTTCCTCCAAAAATTATGTTCGTAGTGGTAATATACAAAATATCGCACAATCCGTATATTGTCAATATATTCGCTTAAATTCGTGTCCGGCCTCTAAAACTCCGCGATAATGTTAATTTATCTATATATTCGATGTTTCCGCCGACGGGCATTCCTGAAGCAAGGCGGGTAACTTCTACAGGGAAGTCTTTTAATTGTTTTTGCAGATACAATGCGGTGGTATCGCCTTCTATTGTGGGGTTAAGAGCCAGAATTATTTCTTTTATTTGATTGTTTGCATTATGTATGCGGGCTATTAATTTACCAATGGAAAGATTTTCCGGATCCACGCCTTCCAATGGGGCAATAAGTCCGCCTAAAACATGATATACGCCAACAAACTCGCGGCCTTCTTCTATAACACGCATATCCTGCGCGCTTTCTATAACACAAATAACAGAATGGTCTCTGTCAGGATTAGAACAAATTATACATTCAACCTGTTTTTGCGCAGGATTAGATTCGGTAAAACCGCCGCAAACACTGCAACGGCATATTGCTTTATGCAAACCGGATAACTCTCTGGATAAAGTTTCCGCAAACGAAGGGTTGGCATCCAATATGTGATACACAATTCTGCCTGCGCTTTTTTTACCGATGCCGGGAAGTTTGCAAAATAAAGCTATTAATCTATCCAGAGCATTGGGGGTCATGCAGGAAAGCCCGGAATATTTAAACCCTGCAAATTTAGTCCGCCTGTTATTGCGGCTGCCTGACTGGAAATTTCTTCTCTTACTTTTGCCATACCGTCTGTAAAAGCTGATATTATTAAATCTTGCAGCATTTCTATATCGTTCACTATTTCCGGCGCAATACGAATATCTGTTACATCCATCTTGCCGTTAATATCAATTTCTACCATACCGGCACCGGATGCTCCTGTTACAGTTATATCGGCAAGCCTTTCCTGAAAACCATTCATTTGCTCCTGAATCTTTTGAGCATTTTTTAAAAGATCAAATGGGTTTATGTTCATTTTAAACTCCGTTTTATTTATTCTATTACCGTACCCGGCAATATTGATAATACCTTTTCTACCTGCGGCGGGTTATTATCTTTTTTTATTTTCCAGACAGGTTCATCGTCGTCGCCGTCTTTTGCATCAGATTGATTATTCGCCGCATTCTTGGCGGCAACCATGCGGTTAAATTCAGCGGAAAGCGAACGGTTGTTGTCATACGCCGGTACTGGCGGCTGACTTGCAACTTGTTGTAAGTCAGCAGGTCTCAAGTTAACTTGTTGACTTGAGACCACTCCTGCACGCGCGCCATCTACCGCTTCTTTTAATTCGCACGAAGAAATCCACTTGGTCAGCCATGTAAGTTTAGAAACCGCTGTTTCTAATTCGAAACGCGGAGACACTGAATAGCGTAAGCTGCGGTAACAATTAAGTAAAATATCCAGGGCTTGCTCTAAACGGATAGAATCGTAGGTTTCCAAAACCTTTGCAGAAAATTGCGAAGATTTAAATCCCAAAAGCGATTCTCTTGTTATGCCGTTTTTAAGCAGCAAAAGACCCCGGTAATATCCCGCCATGTCGATAACAAATTGTTCTATAGCAACACCGGAAGCAAGCAATTCATCTGCAAGCGCAAAAGCGCTGTTTGCATCATTTACAGCGCAGGCTTCTGCTAGAACATTAAGTTTTTCCAAGCCAACAATGCCCAATTTTTCGCGGATAAGATCGCTGCGGATATTTCCCGCACTAAACGAAACAACCTGATCGAACAGGGTAAACGCATCGCGCATACTTCCCGTGGATTCGCGCGCTATCCAGAATAATGCGTCATCTTCCGCGTTAATTCCATTTTCCGCACAGATTTTTTTAAGGAGCCCCTGGATAATTTCTATAGATATTAATCTAAAGTTAAATTGCTGACAGCGGCTTTTAATTGTTGCGGGAACTTTATGCAGCTCTGTTGTGGCAAAAATAAAAACAATATACGGCGGAGGTTCTTCTATGGTTTTTAAAAGCGCGTTAAATGCGCTGGTGCTTAACATATGAACTTCGTCTATTATATAAACTTTGTATTTGCCTGACTGGGGCGGGAAAACAACTTCGTCTTTAATTTGGCGGACATCGTTAACAGAATTATTGGAAGCGCCGTCTATTTCTAAAACATCCATGCTTGCGCCCTTGCTAATTGCAATGCAGTTATCGCAAGTGCCGCAGGGTTCTTCTGCAGGCTTATCGCTCTTGGAAATATTGGAAAGACAGTTTAACGACCGTGCAAGAATTCTGGCGGCGCTGGTTTTACCGCACCCTCTGGGACCGGAAAAAAGATACGCATGCGCAATTTGTCCGCTTTTAAGCGAATTCTTAATAGTAGAGACAACAAACTCCTGCCCTGCCAATTCGTCAAAGGTTTTGGGTCTGTATTTAGCCGCTGTATTTGACATAAGGATAGTATAACATTTTTACATAAAAATAAAAAGTGCCAGGAGGGCCGCGGCGCAATACACATCCGCTTACCGTTGCTTCCTTCCGGACCTGGCGGGGTTAGGCGGCGAATACTCGCACGGTTCCTGGCACTCTCTATGATATTAGAAACTCCACCTAAAGTCAAGGTAAAACACATTGGACATACGGTTATTGCCGGCACCAATAAAGCCGGATGCAGTTTCGTTTCCGTTGTATGAATCAAAATTAAGCATATTTCCAATTTCTATATGTGTCCTGCTGTTTAAATTAAATCTTACAGAAGGTCTTACACTGAATACGGAATAATCATCATCGACATCAGCAACACCCATTCGTTCCTGGAAACCTTTTCTGTGGTATCTTCCATCTGTAGTTGATAAACGGCTTCTGCCGCCGGTCATGTAAACCAAATCTATTCTGGGAATAACATTGCCAAACGCATAACTTCCCCATGCGTTAAAAAGAAAACTGGGATCCATGCTGACTGAACGATTATAAAGGAATTGAACCGCATTAAGACCCAGAGTAAATTGATCATTAATCTTAAAAGTAAAGGTTTCGGAAAAGATTAAATTTTGATCCTTGCTGTCTCTAAGATTGTCTACAACACCAACAACAACAGCAGTAATACCCTTTATCGCCAAAATACGCAGTTCGCCGATTATTTGATCAAGTTCAAAATTATCTCTGTTATATCTGTAATCGGTGCCGGAATACCCGCTCCAGGCTGCCTTGTTTTTTGTACGATACGAAACACCAAGATGGAAAGCATCCGGCAGAGTGTAAGCCAAGGCAAAAACATATTTAGCATCTTTGGCATTAATTGCACGATCGGTAAAGTTGGGAGGGCCGCCTGCCAACATATTGTTTGATCCGCCGCTTAACTGGCTGATAGTATAAGCGGCAACTCCTATACTTAAACCGTTCACCGGAGCTAATCTAACTAGAATACCAAGACCTTCCGTCTGATCTTCGTTATACCACCAGTCTGCAGTTTGATATGTGCTGTCATCGACAAGACCGGCTGCCGCATAGAATTTGTTGTCTAAAAGATTTACCCAGCCATAAAGATACGGCATAGAAAGATACCCGTATGTATTTGTAAAAGTTGCTGTTCCATTTACATCTACATAGTCGCCACCTGCAACTGGATCGCCATTACTGTCAAGAACCGACCCTGATCCTGTAATATTTACCGAAGATGGAAAAGTAAGATTGCGTTGTCCCTGAAGACGGAACCTTGCGCCTATCGTTCTTTCCTCGTTCTGTGTAGAACCATTTAAGCGGAACCTGTAACCCTGCGATTCAGAGTCAACGCCAAATGCTCTTATCTGCGGTTCATGACTTTTCGAATCGGTAATAATAAGACCCAAACCGCTGTTGATATAACCGTCAAGGGTTATATTTTGCGCGAATACTGATCCGGTAATAAACACCGTCAAAATCGCAATTATCAAATACTTCTTCATTAATTCTCCTCCTAAAGAGATTTTGATCCAAGTATCACACATAAAAACAAGAAAAAAAGCACATTAACAAATTTCTTATAAAACTAATTGATTTTTAACAAAAAATGTGTTATATTATGTTATATCACTATAGTAGAAACTTAATCGGTATAAAAAGGAGAAAATTATGAAAAAACTTAAGGTTATCTTTATTGGTGTTATAATGCTTGCATTCGTTTCCGGCGCGGCTTTTTCACAGACAGATTTATTTAACATTAATGCGCTTCAGAGAGCAATAGGCGACTTTGCAGATGATGTTGCCCTGTCGTTGCCGTTTAATTCGACAATGGGGCTTAATTGGTCGGATGCTCATATCGGCAAATTCTTCCCTTCTCTGCCTCCTCATTTTGGTGTAGGTATTACCACAGGTTTTACTACTTTTGGCAATGGTTCATTTGATGGTGTATTGAATTCTATAGGTGCCGGCGGTGTTATCCCGAGTGAACTTACAAATTTAGGAATGCCCATGCTTGGCTATACGGTAGATGCCAGAATCGGAGGGTTTTTTCTTCCATTCGATGTAGGCGTAAAATTTGGTATTATTCCTCCCTTGAAGCTTGATGGTTATGCAATTGACTACTTGCTTGTGGGAGCTGATATTCGCTATGCCGTTGTAGACAGTAAACTATCTCCCATAAAAGTTTCTGTCGGTATTGGTTATAATCACCTGAAAGGCGGAATTGCTGTACCCCTTGGCAAAGGTTTGAGTTTTGAAGAACCTACAACAGGATATAAACTTAGTCTGGGAGACCCAAAATTAGGCTTTTTGTGGGGAACCGACACAATCGAGTTAAAAGGGCAGGTTTCTTTTAAACTTCCATTTATTACCCCATACGCAGGCGCGGGTTTAAGCATGGCATTCTCTCACGCCGGATATAAGTTTAACACAAATATAAAAGTTTACGATGATCAAGATACAGAAGTAGCGAGTGGTATTCCGAATGAAGTTATTTCCGCACTTAACAACATGGGCATTACCGGAGTCACTTCAAACGGGTTTGAATCTATAAAAAAAGAAGATAGTTTTAATATGCGTCTTTTTGGCGGAATTTCCTTAAATTTAACAGTAGTCAGATTTGATTTAAATGTACTCTATAATTTAACCGGCGGTCAAGTTGGAGTTACTTTTGGGGCAAGAGTTCAAATTTAAGTTAAAAGCCAATCTCTCTTTCCGGGGAGATTGGCAAAAAAGTATCTATATGGCATAATGTATTTGTGAGTAACTTAAAAAAACCATTCCATTCCGACCGCGCCGGCTTTTTTCTATTGATGTTTATCTGCATAGTTATTGCCACGGCTGTTCTTAAACTTGCCGCAACGGTAATTCTTCCCTTTACCATAGCTTTTTTACTGGCTTTAACCATGTTTCCGTTAATAACTTTAATGGATAAGCTAAAATTTAAACGGATTTTTTCTGTTTTTATTTGCGTTGTTATAATTGGTATTGCTTTATACCTGTTTGGAATGATACTTTTTACATCAGGCAGAGCCGTTATACATCCATCAATATACGAAAGATACGAAACCCGATTAACAGATATTTACAAAGTACTGGCCGGTTTTCTGGAGCTTCCCAATGACGAAAGTTTAACTTTCTGGGAAAATATTTGGGGTCAGTTGGGTATAAAAACTTTTGTTTTTAATTTTGCAGCCTCTTCCTTTACTACATTATTAAATTTTATTTCCAATGCCATTATGGTAACAATTTTTATGGCGTTTATTTTACTGGAAGCATCTTTTTTTAAAGATAAACTTAAAACGGCATTTAGCGGTCAGGCAGACCGCATGGATAAAATGGGAAAAGATTTAATAGACCAGGTAATAAGATACCTTACGGCAAAATTTATTATTTCTTTAGTAACCGGAATTATTACGGCTGCCGGATTGCGGTTAATTGGAGTGGAATTTGCTATTGTCTGGGGGCTTATTGCCTTTATATTAAACTTTATACCGACATTCGGCAGTATTGTTGCCGGTTTTGTTACTTCTATTTTTGCGCTCCTGCAGTTTTGGCCGGATCCGGTTCCGGTAATTTTAACAGTCGTTTTAATTTTAGCTATAAATATGATTATTGGAAATATTATAGATCCAAAATTGATAGGCGACCATGTCGGGATTTCCCCGCTGGTAATTATTGCATCGCTTGCAATCTGGGGTTTTATTTGGGGTTTCGTCGGAATGATTATTGCTGTTCCTATGACTGTTATCATTAAAATTATCTGCGAAAATGTACCGTATTTGGAGCCTGTATCCATACTTCTTGGATCCAGGAGAGCAGTTCAGGCAAAAAAAATAGAATAATAAAGATGTCCATTGTTCCAAGTTATCCTGATTTTATTCCTTTAGATTTTAGCTTAAAAGATACGCTGCATCCGCGGCTTTCTCTTACTCATGACGGTATTTCTGAATTTACTTTTTCCGGGCTTTATCTTTTTAGAAACAGATACAATTACAAAATCTCGCGCTTTAGCGGAGAGGAAAATAATGGGAACGGTTTTATTATTTCCGGAGAACAGCCCTGCTGCAGTGCAGAAAGCGGCAAAAAGTTTTTTTTAACTCCCTGTTGCGCTCCGGACTGGGATATATTGCAAGAATTGTTTGCAGCCCACGATTACTGGAAAAATATTTCGGGCTCTGTTTTGGAACCTGTACAAACAAAGCTAGAGGATAAAGGCATTGTGTTTACAGAAGACAGGGATAATTTTGATTATTTATATTACCGCAAAGATTTAGCGGAACTTGCCGGAAAAAAGTTTCATAAAAAGAAAAACCATGTAAACAATTTTATAAACGCATATCCCAACAATGAACTTAAACCTCTAAATACGCGGACAGTGCTGGATGCCGCTAAGATATTGGATAAATGGCTGGAAAACGCAAACAAGAACGCAAGTTTAAGAGAAGACGGCGATTACAAGGCCGCAAAAGAAGCGCTGGATTTATTTGATGTACTTCCATTAAAAGGCACTGTCTTTTATATTGATGATCAACCTGCCGCATATTGCGCCGGAGAAAGCATCGCGCGGGGCAGAATGTTCGCTGTTCATTTTGAAAAAGCAATAGAAGATTACAGGGGGATATATCAATTTATAAACAAAACATTTGCTGCCTCTTTACCGTCTTTTTTTACATATATTAACCGCGAGCAGGATCTTGGCGACGAAGGACTTAGGCAGGCAAAGATGACTTATCGTCCCTGCGATTTTGTGCGAAAATACAAAGGGGTTTTGTCATGATGTATTTAACGGGTTTTCATTCCATAGAAGAACGGATAAAATCGGGGCGGCCATGCGGTCCTTTGCTTATGGCAAAAGCAGGTCCTCGTGCAAAGGAAATTGTAAAGCTTGCCATTGATAAAAAAATACGCGTAGATCGTGTCGGCACTTTCGACCTTGATGGTATTGCTCCTGATAACCGGGGAGTTGCCCTGCAGGTAGAAGATGAAGGCAGCGGCGCGGATATTTCGCTGGAAGATTTTCTTACCAATCTTGAAGCAAGCGAAAATAAAAATGCCCTTGTTTTAATTTTGGATGAAATAACTGATCCTCATAATTACGGCGCAATTTTACGCTGCTGCGACCAATTTGGGGTAGACCTTGTAATAAGCCGTAATCGCCGCAGCGCAAAACACGCTGCCATTATTTCGCAGACATCCGCAGGCGCTGTTTCCTGGGTTGCCCAGGCAGAAACCCCCAATCTGGTACGGGCTATGGAAGATTTAAAAGAGGCAGGTTTTTGGATTTACGGTGCTGATATGGATGGAGAACCTATTTACGACATAGATTTAAGCGGCAGAACAGCCTTTGTTCTTGGCAGCGAGGGGGCAGGAATTTCCCGTTTATTATACGAACGATGCGACAAAATAGCGGGTATCCCCTCCGCAGGCAGAATTGATTCGCTGAATGTGTCGGTTGCCGCAGGGGTATTGCTCTACGAAGTGCAGCGCCAGCGCCATTAACCGCAACAGACTATTGACACAAGTCCGGCAATTTATTACAGTAAACTAAGATGCTGTGCATCTTTTGGGGCTGTAGCTCAGTTGGCTAGAGCGCTTGAATGGCATTCAAGAGGCCAAGGGTTCAATTCCCTTTAGCTCCAGAAAACTTTATAAATAATTTAACCCGACAACGGATGGCTGTATCAACTAAAATCCCAAAAGTGCTACTTCTGATATATGCAAGTAATGATGCTATTTGTGAGAAACATCTCCATGTTGGTTTGCGAATGATGATTTTTTATATAAGAAGTTGGGGAAAATTTATTCTAATTATCTGGGTCCTCCCCAAAACTCAGTACCATCTTCTTCTGCACCTACTGGCCAATAAAACCCTGCCGCTCGTCCCATTCTGTAATACCTGAAATCAAAACCCGGGGAAATGCCAAATCCATGCATACGCCCTCCTCCTAACGACACATTAGCACCAATAGTAACACTTTGGAGAAAATTCCCGCCAAAAACTTCGTAACCAATATGTGTAACACTATTAGGAATAATGATTGCTCCTATCTCATTATTTTGAAAAGCATAATCTCCAATTGTTATAACACCATTAGGAATGGTTACACTGGTAATCTGTTTTTCCTTAAATGCATTATCTCCAATTGCAGTAACAGGTAAATTCCCAATGCGTGCGGGTATAATTACATTACTATTCCTTCCATTGTAATTTGTAATCATTATGGATTTACCGTCAATGATCCGCACATCAAAATCTTCTTCTCGGTTGCTCTGCTGAGCAAATAAAGAACCTGTAATTGATACCAAAAAGAATATGATACCACAAATAACGAATACCCTTTTGTTTTTCATTTTATCTCCCATGCGAAAATATTTATTAAATTATACCTAATAACTGTAGCCGGTGGCAACTACAGATATTAGGCTCTCTTACCTGCCAACTAACCAGTTTACATTCTTACTGCGTTGGCACTTAAGATTCTACCGATACTAGTATTATACTGTGCTTGAACTAGGTCCTTCGCCTTGCTTTCAGCATCGCTAACCGATGAAGCAGTGACTGTAACGTATACTTCTTCTCTTCGAGGACGCGATACCCAAGAACCGTCTCGATTCTTAACACCTCGTGTTTCATACACGACACATACCTGATAATTGGCTTCCGCAAATACAGATACCGCCATAGCACACATCATCAACAATAAAACGCTAATAGCAATAATTCTCTTGTTCATAAAACCTTCCTTTCGTAGTTTTTTCTCATTGCGGAGCTTTCAAGTATTAAAGCCTCATGGGCTTCTTATAGAAGAATTGATTGTTTTTACAACCACCGGAAAACCAAGCAAATCCTCCTTGTTTAAGTGAATGTATTTTCACTTAAATATTTTTATTTATTTCATCCCATACGGGACAATCATTTAATAAACCGAATGTCTTTTGTCTCAACATTACGAACCCATTGCCATGTAACATTTCCTTCGTCTGTAGTAAAAGTTGTTTTATTTATCCATGATGCATTTCTTGAACTTTCTTTCAAATTAATAATACCAATGTTGTTTCTAAACCTTATTACACCACGATCAATTAACTCACCATTACCCTTACGAGCGATAATGTTTTGCCCATCACCCAAAAAATTACCATGAATAACCACATATCCAATGCTCGAAGAATTTTCTCTAAAATAAACTCCATATTTCAAAGTTGGATAGTCTGTTGTAATTTTTTGTGTAAATATTAAGCAAGCCAAAATAAAAACAGAAAAAATCAGAATGATATATGTTTTTTTCATTTTTTAGCTTGTCCTAATTGATTTAATGAAATATAGAAAGTCCAAATGAAAAGCCTGTTGTTATGAATTTAGTGCTTTCTATATTCCAAAATAAAAGCTGTTTTGGCAATTTTTTTAAGGGGTAACTAAAACCTCTTTATCAAAAATTGAACCGGAATCATGGCTATATCGGGCTGAATTGTAACCATCGACAAATCCATCCCAAAATTCTACACTGCAGCCGGGCATAACTAATCCAGAAATTAGCAAGATCGCTGCAAAAACTAGCCCTGTTAATCGGTTTTTTTTCATAAAAAGCTCCTTTTTTTAGAGTTTTCCTTACCTCTAAAATTTGATTATATTTCCCCCTAATACTAGAAGGTAGTCTAAGCAGGGGAAAAGTTGGGTATTTATTATCATAACCAACTATTACCACTACTAATAATATACTAATATCCATTTGAATTTGTGTCAACTACTTTATTAATATTTTTAATATGGAAGAAGCCGAATTAAGGCGAGTATTTAGTACGAATATTAAGTATTACCGTGGGCTTAGAGGGTGGTCTCAGGTAAAATTAGCGGAAAAAATTGGAATTTCTACTAATTTTTTGGCTGATATTGAGACTGGGAAGAGTTGGATATCATCATTAACTCTGGTAAAATTGGCAAAATGCTTCGAAATTCAAGCTTATGAGCTTTTTAAACCTGATATTATGCCTAATAACGAGGTAAATGAGGTAATAAAAAGCATAGTAAAAGACATAAATGTTACTTTCGAGCAATCTTTGAAGCAAATTTCTCAAAAATATCTTATCTAACAGTATTTTTCTTTTAACCTGCTAATCCGCTTAAACCCGCTTAATCGAAACCGCCTTGCCGGTGTCTGCGTCGATCTCTGCAATTACGCCGTGTAAATTACCGGGGGTGTTTGATACGGCGGGTTTCATTTGGTACTGAACTTGTTTGCTAAATCTTTCCCGGCAAATTTGCGGATCGACACCTATAACACTGTTGGTATTTCCTGTCATGCCAAGGTCTGTAATGTACGCGCTGCCTTTTGGCAAAATCCGTTCGTCGGCGGTTTGCACATGAGTATGAGTACCCGCAATCAGCGAGGCACGGCCATCGGCATAATAACCAAGCGATTCTTTTTCGCGGCTGGATTCAGCATGAAAATCAACAAGGATAATTGGGCTTGTATCAATCTTTTCGTTGTAAATTTTATCGAAACACTGGAAAGGGCAATCTATAGTGTGCATAAAGTCCCGTCCTTGCAGATTAATTACAAGCCAGTTAATTCCGTTTTTTTCGATAAGCGTAAATCCTTGTCCGGCAACTCGTGAATGAGATGCCGCGGTATTGTAATTTGCAGGGCGCAGCATATTTTTTTGGGTTTCCAGAGTTGCCCAAAAATCCCGTTTTTCCCAAACATGATTCCCGGAAGTAACAACATCCGCACCTGCCGCAATAATTCGTTTGTAGTCAGTTTCTGTCATTCCAAAACCGTCAGCGGCATTTTCGCCATTAACGGTGATAAAATCAATATTATGTTCCTTAATAAGGATGGGTAATTTGGCTTCCAGGGCTTCAAGACCGGGGTCGCCAACTATATCGCCGATCATTGCGGCGCAAACTATCTTCATATATAGATATTGCCATAAAAGCCGTCTATCTGTACACTGTTATTATGACAAGAGGTATTTTCCTTGTTGGGAACGAATCTGCGCTTAGCCGTGCTATCGAAGCCGAAACAATTAACCGTGTCGAACAATATGCCGTAGCACTCATACCAAACAGGCTTTCTGCCGGAAATCTTGTTGGAACCGGAAAACCTGCCGCATCCGAAAATGACAAACGCCTCTTTCTGGATTGGAATCCTTCCAGTCCGATTTCTGCAAGAACATTGGTGCTTGCGGCAGAAAACAGGCTGGAAAACATAGACGAAGCAATCCTGATTTGTTCGCCTCCTTCTATCAGAAGCAGCGCTTCGGAAATACCTTTATCCGATATCGAAATTATGACAAACGATCATATTAAGGGCTGGTTTTATCTTGTAAGGGAACTTGCAGATGTATTTACAAACCGCCAGAGGGGCACTCTTGTTCTTGTTTACCCCGACATTGGTTCCGGCGGAGGAAAAGACGATGCCGCAGATGTTCTTGGTCCCGCTGCTCTTGCATCTTTCCGCGCTCTTACACAAGGTCTTTTGTCTTCGGCTAATAACGAAAAATATACCACTGTCGGCTTTTCCATTTCCGATGCCGGCAACGAAGCCGCCTTTGCTTCTTTTATATATAAACATATAGATGAGCTGACTGCACGATCCAACGGTAAACTTCATAAGTTTGGAAAATTTAAACTGTTTTAATTGTCAAAGATTGATTTTTTGATTCTTCGCAGCAGACTAATCTTTGCAAGAGGTATGCGCAGCTCTTCGTTTTTGCCCCCAGGAACAACAACCAAAACAAGTTCGTCATCTTTTTTTTCCATAGCGGCGGGAATGCCATAAATTTGTTTCCCATTTTGCCAAATAATTTCTACAGGCGACATCTGGGCAACAGCCTGCTTTGCGATAATTTGTTTGCCGGCATAATCCATGTGGCGGGCTTCCAATTTTTCGTAACGGATATTTGCTTCATTAAGCTGGGCTTCGCAAAGAATTAGCCGTCTGTCTATTCGTGCGGATAGCTCGTCGCGGCTGGATTTGTTCAGCGGCATTTTTCCCAAAATTGATTGAAAGTTATTTATTAATGCAGCGCTGTCATCTTTTTTTATAACATCTTGCGTTTTTTGTATTTTAGAAAACAATGAGTCTAAAGAAGATTGAGCGGGAAAATAATTTTGTGTAAGCGTGGCAGCTTTGTCTTGTCTGTTTGTGTTTTTATCGCGCGCCATTATATCGATACCTGCATTGTTCAGGGCGGAAGCGGCTTCTTCCTCTGCATCTTCGTTTAGCAAATACACTCCCGGGACGAGGGTTTCGTTAATCATTGCAGAAAGGGGCATTGTTTTTACAAGATACTGTTTATCTTTTGCAAGTGTCAGCACCACGCCTTTTTTTAACGAAACTTCGCTGTGCCGTTTTTCCCAGTCTGTCAGATTCCATGCAATATTATCCGGTATTTTTTTTCCGGACAAACGATTTAATGTATCTATAATTTTCTGCGAAGAAATATCATTATTAAACGCACGAGCAGCCGCATTTTTTTCCAGTTCGAAACGGACAACCGCGCTGGCTTCCTTTATATTCGTAAAAGACGCTAGTTCAACGGCATCGGAAAAAGAAATTTCCGGATATACAAAAATAGAAGAACCGGAATCGATAGAGATAGGCGCATTTGAATTTACTGTATTTGTTGTACAAATAATTTGTGATACAAGATTTGTTTTTGCAAGAGCATCCATAAGATAATCAATATTAATGACGGATTTTATCCGCGATTTTAGAATTAAAGCCAGCCTGACAAGCGCTTTCTCCGTTATGTTTTTTGGGTTTTCTGTATTTGCGTATATTAAAGCAAGAGTATCTAGAAATGCGTGAATAAAAGAAGAAGCTTCTTTTATTCTGTTTTTGTAATACGGCGCTTGAATATTTACCGGGTTATTTGCTTCTTTGTAAACAATCAGGGCGGCGGCGCAATATTCCATTCTTTCCCTAAACGACAATAGAGTAATATCCGAAAATCGTTTTAAATCGGGAAGAAGTTTGGAATCGTTTTCAAAAAACAAACCAAGAATCTGTAGAGCGCCAAGTATTTGTTTTAAGTCCATGCCCGGAAAACATATTTTTCCCGCATCGATAACCTGTTTGCGCAAGATACCTTCCGTTTTATAAATTATCTGCCACTGAGCTGTAAAAGATAATAAGCCTGCCAAAATAAGGTCGTTTATAGCCAAGGTGTTTTTATCCGTCTTTTTTGAATTTTCTGTTTCTGCCGGAAAGAGAATAGACACATTTTCCGCAAAAGGGGCAAGTATTTTTTCCAGTACAGGGTTTAGCGCAAGCCTGGACATCCCAAAAGTTTTTAGTTCTTTGTCTTCGTATCGATACAGAATAAATCGTTCTTCCAAATTTACAATTATGTCATGAAGCTGCATATGACTGAATTCATCGTTAAAAAATCTTTTTAATTCTTCGGAAAATGGTTCGTCAAAAAAGGAAACTGCCGCAATAACTTTTGCATCGTTTACATCAATATATGATGCAATTGTTTTTTGTATATCTTCGCGCAGTAAAAATCTTTCCAAATCTTTTAAAAGCTGCTGCTTGTTATATGGAGTTTTTATTTTGCCAAAGATACTTCGTAAAAGTTCGTGGAAAGAATTATCCGGCATGGTCATTATGGCGGATTTCCAAAATTCGACCGAACGAAATGCGCTCATATATTCTCCACCCTTTGTATCGAATATTTGTAGCCTTGCTCCGTTAAAAATTTTTGCCTGTTTGCGGCAAAGGTTTCTTCCACAGTGTAGTGGGAAACCAACGAGAAAAATCTTGCGTTTTTTCCGCTTTTGGGGCGCAGTATCCGTCCCAGCCGCTGCGCTTCTTCCTGCCTGGAGCCGAAAGTACCGGACACCTGTATCGCCATAGAAGCATCGGGCAAGTCTAGGGCAAAGTTGGCAACACGAGAAACTACGATAACGCGTACTTCGCCTTTTTTAAAACTGCTATAGATTTTTTCTCTTTCTGTATTTGGTGTTTTCCCTGTAACAAGGGGAGCTTTTAAAATTTTTGCAAGGGAATCAAGCTGGGATAAATATTGGCCAATTACCAAAATTTGATCTTCCGGGTGATTCTCTATTAACTGCAAAACTGTATTTTCTTTTAAAGGATTTTCGCTTGCTATGCGGTATTTTTCCCGCTTTTCTGCCGCGGCGTATTTTATTTTCAGGTTTTCCGGCAGGTCAAGGCGGATTTCTGTGCAGACCGCTTCCGCTATCCACCCCTGGTTTTCCAAATCTTTCCAGGGTACATCGTAACGCTTGGGTCCGACAAGCGAGAATACCGCATCTTCTTCGCCGTCTTCGCGGATTAAAGTTGCGGTTAACCCCAGCCGCCGTATTGCCTGCAGCTCTGCCGTTACGCGAAACACTGGCGCGGGAAGCAGGTGGACTTCGTCGTATATAACAAGCCCCCATTGTCTTTCGCGGAAAAGTTTAAAGTGGGGAAAGTCTGCTTTTTTATCCGGTCTCCATGCGATTATCTGGTAAGTGGCAACAGTTACAGGTGCTACAATTTTGTTGTCCCCCGAATATTCGCCAATTTGTTCTTGTGTCAATTCCGTTTTATCGAGTAATTCATCTATCCATTGATGCACTGCCGCCACATTTGTTGTAAGAATTAGGGTGTTGGTTTTAAGCATCGACATTATCAACATACCTACAATTGTTTTTCCCGAACCGCACGGAAGTACAACAACTCCATAACCGCTGCCCGGACTGCCGGAGCCGACTAATGATTGTGCAGCCGCTGTCTGATAATCCCGTGGAATAAATGGTTTACCGGAAAGACATTGTTCCCGCATTGTTATTTGTAAATCTTCGCCTTTTGCAAGAGGCGCATCGTCCTGGACAGGCCAGCCAAGACGAATTAACTCGCGCTTAACGGTTCCCCTGTGGATAAGCTCAAGCGAAAAAGCGTGCGAAGCGGTTTTTGCTAAAATCGGGGTAAGATATTTTTGCAGGATTTTATGTTCTGCAATTTCCAGGCGGATAGGCTCATCTTCTATTTGCAGGATCAGGCTGCCGGATTCTTCTGTGCCTTTTTGCATACGGATTTTTCCGTAACGGGACATTGTTAATGCAAAACCTTCGATAATTCCCGCAGGAATTTCATAACGGCTGTGACCGGTAAGGGCTTTGACAATATCTTCAGGTGTAAGACCCGCGCTTGCCGCATTCCATAGGGACAGGGGAGTAATTCGATATGTATGGATATGTTCCGGAGATTTTTCAAGTTCTGCAAAAGGCATAATTGCCTGCCGTGCCGCCTCTGCATTTTCGCAGTGGACATCTAAAAGGAGAGTTCTGTCACTTTGTACAATCAGTGCCTTGTTAAGCATAACCGTATAAGTATATCAAATTTTTTGTATTATGTGATAGAATAT
>JAITUR010000118.1 GCA_031286205.1 Treponema sp. | reverse complement strand
GTTAAAATGGCAACAAGCGTTATAGATTATATTTTCCGCGATCTTGCTATTAGTTATCTTAAACGAAGCGAGCTGGGTCAGGTAAAACCCGAAGACCTTGTCGCGACGGCAACAACAAGCGATATTGAATCTCAGGAAGGAAAACACCGAAACCCAAAACCGGAAAAAAACCCCGCATTTAGATCGCCTGTTGTACCCGCAATACCTGCTGCCCCATCTTCGCAGGCTTCATCTGTTTCTGCTGTTGGAAAACAGCTAAAGGGACAAGGCGGCAATTCCGGTCTTGGCAATATAACAAAAGGAAACGCGCCTGCATCTCCGGGGATACCGCATACTGTGGCAGCGCCTCTGTCTTCGCCCCAGCCTCAAACTCAAATAGCTGTTATAGAAGAATCATACCCGGAAGAAAGCGAAGTAATAAAAATAGTGCAAGCTCGTATTAAAGGATACGAAGGAGACCCCTGCACAAATTGCGGATCATTCACCTTGGTAAGAAATGGTACATGTATGAAATGCGACACCTGCGGCGGAACAACGGGGTGTTCGTGATATAGTTTGTTAGGCAAAACTATTTGCTGCTGAAAATATTGATACTATATTAGCTTATTCAATATATAGTTTGCCGCATCAAAAGAAATTTTATACCCATGACACGCTATTGCATAGGCAAATGGCTCTATTTCATCAGTTATATTATTGCCTTTAGCTGCTACACATACATCGTTTATAGGGCATTTCTTGCAGCCTTTAACAAATCCTAAATTATTAACTTTGTTTAATAGCACCTGGTTCATACCTGTAACAATATTGCCTAAACACAATTTTTTATTACCCACAGCCGATGCATATGGATAAACATCGCCGTTGACAGCGACTGAGTATACTAAATCGCGTCGTATCCGTGTTTTGCTCAATCCAAATTTACCTAAACACGCTTTTACCATGTCATCTATCTTGCCTATAAGAACTTTATCATCATCCTTAATCCACTTGATATATGTGTCTGCAATTTTAAAAAATTCTCTGCGCATAACCCCAATATGCTCGGCTTTCCATGGTGACGAATAATCAATAAAAAAATTCATTGTTTTAAAGCCCAAACTTCTTAGGTGTAATACATTTTCATGCCATATACCTACATTGTTTACATCAATAACACTGGCAGACAATATGTCGTACTTTCTAATTGCGTCCTTGCAATGTGTGATATCTAAAACAGGCTCCATGTTTTCGTTAACTCTGTTAGTATCGTTCAACAAACCATCATACGATATGCCTACCTTAATGTCATTTTTATCGGCATACTCTAAAAACTCTTCTGTTAATAAGGTTCCATTGGTTATAACATCCAATAAAACCGGAAAACTTGATTTTTTGCGTATATATTCTGTAATGTGCTTTATTAGATCAAACTCTAACAAAGGTTCTCCGCCAAAAAATGTTACTGTGGCATAATTGCCGCATTCTTGTAATAAATAATCAACAGCCGCTTCAGCTACCTCTGCCGGCATACGCCCGCTTCCGGGTGTCATAAAACAATACTTGCAGCGCATATTGCACTGCTCAGTCAAGTGTAAGGTTAAATTATTTATGTTCAAATTTACACAACCTCTGAGCACATACAGTCATCGTCTGTGCACTCACACTCGGTACATTCGCATTCATCCTCCGTACAGCTATGATACCATGCACCTGCACCACCGGCAACAATTGGAGGACAGCCAGTTAAGTTAAACAAGCTTAACGATAAAACAATCGCGCCGCCCGCAACGGTTGCAAGTTTTATTAACGACTGTTTTTTATCTTCAACTTCTTTTGCATCGTAGCTCTCTACATGTAAATCATTCATATCTTTCATGAATTACCATCCTTATCGATTAAGATAAATTTTAAAGTTTCTACCATTCATCTCTTTCCGCCGCCAGTTTATAAATAGCCAGCGCGTCTTTTTCTTCTAGTTTGCGGTAATTGCCGATGGTTCCAAAGTGTACAACCCGTTTTGCCATTTCAGGGATTCGCGTAGTGTCTATATTTGTATCGGAGAATCTTACCGGCATACCGATAGAGCGGAAAAAGTTTTCCATGCGAAAGATTCCTTCCCGGGCAGCTTGTTCGTAATTATAAAAAGCGCCGTCTACTCCCCAAACCTTTGCGGCAAAACGCGCAAGACGGGGTGTGTCTTCTTTTATATTGTACTTCATCCATGCGGGGAAAATTATCGCAAGACCTGCTCCATGCGCAATGTCAAACAGCGCGGACAACTCGTGGTCTAGCGCGTGGCTTGCCCAATCGCCTATTCTGCCGGTATCAAGCAAGCCGTTATGTGCCAATGCGCCTGCCCACATAATTTCTGCCCTTGCGGCATAGTCGTTTTCGCCGCCGGAAAAAATCTTTCTGGCATTGCGGATAATTGTTCGTAACGCGCCTTCGCAAAGTTCGTCGGTAAGTTCAACATTCGGCTCTTTCGTAAAGTAGCGTTCCATAATATGAGCCATCATATCCACAATACCGCAGGCAGTTTGATACGGCGGCAGGGAATATGTCAATTCGGGATTCAAAATCGAAAAAACCGGACGGATACACGGATAGTTAATGCTTCGTTTCCACGGACCTGCCTCGTTTGTAATAACACAGCTAAGACTAGACTCGCTTCCTGCCGCGGGAATTGTAAGGACAGTGCCGACAGGCAAAGCCTTGTCCGTAGTTCTTTTTCTTTCGAAAAAATCCCAAATGTCGCCTTCGTTAACAGCGCCTACGGCAATCGCCTTGGCGGAATCAATTGCAGAGCCGCCGCCTGCAGCAAGAATAAACTCCAGTTTTTCTTTTTTTACAATTTCTATCCCTTTATTTACAAGCGACAAAAGCGGATTCGGTTGTACGCCCGTTAATTCTACCCATTCAACCCCTGTTTTTTTTAAGCTTTCTTTTATTTTATTTATAAGCCCCGAAGCAACAGGGTGTCCCCCCGAATGATGCAGTAAAATCCGTTTTGCGTATTGGGCAGTTTCGCTCCCCGCGCGTTCTTCCGTTTCTTTACCAAAAATTATTTTTGTTTTATTGCAAAATTCAAAGTTCCGCATTTTTTTCCTCGTTCTTTATTTTATTAGTGATTTTATTTATGGTTTTATGTTTCTGCAGTATTATTTTCTGCCGGTTCTGCCGACTCTGCCGATGTGTCATCATTGTTTTTACCTGCGGTAACGGTGCGGGCTCTTCCTCCCGAAACATAAGGTTTGCCGCATTCGGGGCAGATCGATGTAGATAAAGATACAGTCTGGCTTACAACCCTGCGGTCGCTTTTTTCTGCTTTTGCTTTGTCGTTGGAAATATGCTCCCGTTCGTGCGCCATAACTTTACCGGCAGACTGTTCGGGGCTGATATGCGCAGGTGTTTGGTAGCTGACCGACGAATCGCTTGATTCATCGACATATCTGCGGTTTTTGCAGGTTTGGCAGCCTTCGATTCCTTTAACGCCCGCAACTTCCTGTGTTTCCCCGGGTTTACCCGCAATGCTGTTTTTGTAGGCATCGGATATTTCGACAACAACACCGGGGGCATAACCCGCCTGTTCTGCCGTTGCGGGATTAACTCTTTGTGCGGCAATTTGAGATATATTGTAAAAAGTCGGCAAAGCCCCTTCTATACGCATATTTTAATTATAACATTTTATTCATTTTTCGTCAAATTAAGTTTAAATACTAATCCGCCGTTATCTTGCGGCAACTTATAATATGGAGTATTATTATGTTATGAAAATGATTTTTTTAGGACCGCCGGGAGCGGGAAAGGGAACATTGGCGGACAGAGCCAAAGATATTCTTGGGATTCCGCAGATTAGTACAGGCGGAATTTTTAGGGCGGCTGTTGCGGCGGGAAGTCCTTTGGGGCTTAAGGTTAAATCCATTATGGATGCCGGAAAACTTGTAGACGACGAAACAACTATCGAGCTTGTAAAAGAACGGCTGACACAGGACGATGTTAAAAAGGGATATATCCTTGACGGATTCCCTCGGACTATCCCCCAGGCGGAAGCGCTTGCGGGATTTTCTACGGTAGATAAAGTTATTAACTTTGATATTCCAGATTCCGGCGTACTTGTTCGTCTTGGCGGGCGCAGAGTTTGCCGAATGTGCGGATTTAACTTCCATGCCGTTTTTAACCCTCCTCCTCAGGAAGGTGTCTGCGATAAATGCGGCGGAGAAGTATATATCCGCGATGATGACCAGCCCGAAGCAATACAAAAAAGACTGGAAGTGTATCGCGCGCAGACAGAGCCTTTAATTAATTATTACCGCGAAAAAAACTTGCTTTTGGATATCGACGCAAGCCCGATGATCGAAGAAATTGTTGTCAGCTTTAAAAAGGTTCTTGGTTTGTAACTGAACCCGGCGGTAATATGGCGGAACGGATGAAATGTAAACAAGAAACACAAAAGCAGCGTCTTCTCGCTGCTCTTTGGCAACCCCGATGTTCTTCGGGAATTGTACTCGGCTATCGAAGGGGTGGAATTACCGCCGGATATACCCATCGATATTAACACACTTTCCAATGTTCTCTACAAGGGAAAGATTAACGATCTATCTTTTTTTATAGACAACCGTCTGATAGTTTTAATTGAGCATCAATCAACTGTTAATAAGAATATGCCTATAAGATTATTAACCTATGTTTCAGAGATTTATAATAAAATAATAGGCAGCAAGAATGTTTTTCAGGAAAAACTTATAGAGATACCATTGCCTGAATTTATT
>JAITUR010000119.1 GCA_031286205.1 Treponema sp. | reverse complement strand
ATCGGAGAGAGAGGGATTCGAACCCTCGGAGCCCTTGCGGGCTCAACGGTTTTCGAGACCGCCCGATTCAACCACTCTCGCATCTCTCCACAATAATACTTGTTTAAATGTAGCTTTTAATAGAGGAAGTGTCAACGCTCGCCATTGGCTTTTTTTATGAATTATACCCATATTGTTTAATTTGACACGATTTACACAGAATTTTTTTGTAGCTTTTGGCGAGTTTTACACCGCACCTTGGACACTGGTGATTCTTCTTTCTTTCATCATAGCGGATTTTCCGTGTTTTATTTATATCTTTTGCATTACCTTGATTGTATTCGCGGAAATAAGAACGGCAATCGTCGCAAAATGAAAATTTACTGTTTTTCTTTTTTTTACTGCCGCAACGGGGACAAAGTCCCTGTTTTATGTTGCCATGATACCTTTTTTGTCTAACTGAAAGACTTTCTGCCATAGTAATCTTCTCCATAACAATATTTTAATGTCTAATACCACATAGATAGTAAAATACAAGTCTATATCCTGTAAAGACTTATTAAAATGCTGCTAAGAATATAAAATAAAAAAGAAAATTTGTCAAGTCCTATTGTACAGCCAGGCACAAGCGAAAGAATTTTGACAAATTTGTAAAAAAGATCAGTTTTTTAACGCGGAAATCTAACCTCTAAATTTCCAGCTTCTAGGCTTGACAAGTTTTTGATTTTTTACTAACTTACTTATATGAAGCCTTTAGGCATTTTAATCAGCGTTATTGTTCTCCTTGTCAGCTTTGTCCTTAGTGGCAAGGCTTTTGGCGTTTTGCTGATGAACGCTTAAAGTATCTTTTTCGGTCTTAAACGGGCTTTATCAGCAAACGCTGGTGAAGCCTTTTTTTTACTTCGAGCTTGGTTTTTGCCATCACTTTGTGATGTCATTCGATTAAATATCGCCGCTAATGCGGCTAAGGTAGGGATGAAAATGAAGTTAAATGGAGCGCAAATCGTTGCAAAACAGTTGATAGCGCATGGGATTACTACCGTTTTTGGGTATCCGGGGGGGCAGGTTCTGCCGCTTTACGATGAATTGTACAGAAACGCCGATAAAATTAATCACATCCTAACCGCTGACGAACAGGGGGCTGCTCATGCTGCGGACGGTTGGGCGCGTGCAAGCGGTAAAACAGGGGTGGTTATCGCCACTTCAGGGCCGGGAGCTACAAATCTTGTTACAGGGATAGCTACGGCATATCTTGACAGCGTGCCCCTTGTGGCAATTACGGGCAATGTCCCTGTCTCCATGCTTGGTAAGGATAGTTTTCAGGAAGTGGATATTGTCGGTATAACTCAACCTGTGGTAAAACACAGCTTTGCGGTTTGGAATGTCAAAAATCTGGAACATACTCTAAACGAAGCTTTTCGTGTCGCAAACTCCGGGCGTAAAGGTCCCGTACTTGTAGATATTCCCAGAAATGTCCAGGTCGATACCTGCGAATATATTGGACAGCCTTTTGCGCAGAAAACAAAAACACCGTATTCTTTTGACGCAAAGCAGCTTGCCGATGTAATTAATAATTCCAAAAAACCGTTTATATATGCAGGCGGCGGCGTTATCGCAAGCGGTGCGCAGGAACAACTGCGGGAATTGTCCGAAAAATTGTCCGCCCCTGTCGGCTTTAGCATGATGGGCTTAACAGCTTTGCCCCACGATTATGGACTAAACCTTGGAATGTGCGGAATGCACGGAAAGTACGCCGCCACTGTCGCAAAATCGGAATGTGATGTAATGATTGCTTTAGGAGTAAGATTTTCGGACAGAGCAACAGGAAATGTAGACGCTTTCCAGGAAGATAAAATTATAATTCATGTTGATATTGATCTTGCGGAAATAGGAAAAAATGTCCCTTCGGTAATAACAGCCTGCGGCGATATAAAAGAAATCTTAACAGATCTTTTGCCCAAAATTTCTGTTTCTTGTAACGATGAATGGATTTCTCGTATAGAAGAATTAAAACATATTCAACAGGAACCGCAGAACGAAAAATTTACTCCCAAAAATATCATAGAAACAGTAGAAGAAATTCTTGATAAAGATATTCTTATAGCTACCGATGTCGGACAGCATCAGATGTGGGTTATGCAATATTATAAATTCCAAAAACCTCAAACCCTGCTTACTTCGGGCGGGCTTGGTACTATGGGATATGGGCTTGGCGCTGCCATTGGCGGATGCCTTGCAATGAATAAAAAAAGAACAGTTCTATTTACAGGCGACGGCAGCTTTGGAATGAATCTTAACGAACTTGTTACGGCAGTTTCCAACGAAACGCCGCTTGTTATTGTTTTGTTAAATAATGGTGTTTTGGGCATGGTGCGCCAATGGCAGAATATGTTTTACGATCATCGTTATTCTCAGACAACATTAAACCGAAAAACAAACTTTGCCGCTTTGGCGGAAGCTTTTGGGGCGCATGGACATACTGTAGACAACCTTTCGCAATTTAAGGAAATTCTTGGCAATCTGCCGGAGAATATTCCTGTAGTTATAGACTGCCGTATTTGCATGGACGAAAAAGTATTCCCAATGATTCCGCCGGGCGGGACAGTAAAAGATATTGTAATTCGGGAAAAGGAGTAATGCCATGAAAAGATTTACAGTAGAACTTTTGGTATCGAATCATTTTGGCGTATTAAACCGAATAACCGCATTATATGCAAAACGCGGTTATAATATAGATAGTTTGTATGTAAACGAAACCGAAAATCCGGAGCGTTCGCGAATACTTATTACCTCTACCGGGGATGAATATATTCAGACTCAGGTTGTGCGTCAGCTTAGAAAACTTTACGATGTTCAAAATGTTATTTTGATGTCGCAAAGAGATTAATTTTTTACAGGAGAAGAAAATTATGGGAAAGATGTTTTATGACAAGGATTGTAACCTGGGGTTACTAAAAGACAAAACTGTAGCCATTATTGGTTATGGTTCGCAGGGACACGCACACGCACAGAATTTGCGTGACAGCGGCGTAAATGTAATAATTGGTTTGTATGACGGATCTAAAAGCGCCGTTACTGCCAAGGCGGACGGTTTTACTGTAGAAAATACCGATACAGCCGTAAAAAAAGCCGACATTGTTATGATGCTTGTAAATGACGAAAAAATGAAAGCTATTTACGAAAGCGGTGTTGCACCTAACCTTAGAGAAGGCATGACTCTTTGTTTTGCCCACGGATTTAATATCAGGTTTGAACAAATTAAGCCGCCTTCTAATGTTAATGTAATAATGATTGCACCCAAGGGGCCCGGACACACGGTAAGAAGCCAGTATCAGGAAGACAAGGGCGTACCATGTTTGGTTGCCGTGGAAAATGACGCAACAGGAAATGCAAAAGAAATTGCGCTGGCTTATGCTTCCGGTATTGGCGGCGGCAGGGGCGGTATTCTGGAAACAACATTTACGGAAGAAACCGAAACAGATCTTTTTGGCGAACAATGCGTACTTTGCGGCGGTGTCTCCGCTTTAATGAAGGCCGGTTTCGAGACACTTGTAGAAGCGGGGTATCAGCCGGAGAGCGCCTATTTTGAATGTGTCCACGAGATGAAACTTATTATAGATCTTGTCGTAAAGGGCGGTCTTTCTTTTATGCGTTATTCCATAAGCGATACAGCCGAATATGGCGATTATTCCGTTGGAAACAGAATAATTACGCCGGCCGTAAAAGCAGAAATGAAAAAAGTGTTAAGCGAAATTCAGGACGGTACTTTTGCAAAGGCGTGGATTAAAGAAAATGCCGACGGCAGACCTGTATTTACAGATCGCCGCAAAGCAGAAAGCGAACTTCAGGTAGAAAAGGTTGGAGCCGAGCTAAGAGATAAAATGAGCTGGAGCGGTAAATAAATGAAAAGCGAAACAATGAAAGCCGGAGTAGAAAAAGCTCCTCAGCGATCGCTTTTAAAATCGATGGGCTATTCGGACGAGCAGATTAAACGGCCGCTTGTCGGGATTGTTAACTCTTTTAACGAGGTTGTGCCGGGTCATGTTCACTTGCAGAATATTTCGCGGGCTGTTAAAGACGGTGTTCTAATGAACGGCGGAACCCCAATGGAGTTTAACACCATCGGTATATGCGACGGAATAGCAATGGGGCACGAAGGAATGAAGTATTCTCTTTGCTCCCGCGAAGTAATTGCCGACAGCATTGAATGTATGGCAATAGCTCATTGTTTTGACGCTCTTGTTTTTATTCCCAACTGCGATAAAGTTGTTCCGGGAATGTTAATGGCGGCGGCACGGCTGGATTTGCCGTCGATTTTTGTGTCAGGCGGTCCCATGCTTTCGATAGACGGATCGGATTTAAATACCGTCTTTGAAGCCGTTGGAAAAATTAAAGCCGGCAGCATAAACGAAAGCGAGCTGGCTGTAATAGAAGAAAATGCCTGTCCCGGCTGCGGTTCCTGCTCCGGGATGTTTACCGCAAACTCGATGAATTGTCTTAGCGAAGCGCTTGGCATGGCGCTTCCCGGAAATGGAACAATTCCTGCCGTGTTTGCTCAACGGCTGCGTCTTGCCAAAGAAGCGGGGCATTGTGTAATGGAACTTTTTCGCAAAGATATAAAGCCGTCCGGCATTATGACAGAAAAAGCATTCCATAATGCTTTAACGGTGGATATGGCGCTTGGCTGTTCTACCAATTCTGTTTTACATCTGCTTGCCATTGCCAACGAAAGGGGAGTCACACTCGATCTTCCCACGGTAAATAAAATCAGCGAAAAAACTCCCAATCTTTGCCGTCTTGCTCCTGCCGGCGCGCATCATGTTCAGGATTTGTATTTTGCGGGAGGGGTACAGGCAGTAATGCGGGAACTTGGGGAACTTCTGTATAAAGATGAAATTACCGTAACCGGTAAAACTGTGGGCGAGAATGTAAAAAACGCTCTTGTAAAAAATAAAGAAGTTATTCAAAAATATTCGGACTCAGGCGGAATTGCCGTTCTTTTTGGAAACCTTGCGCCTAATGGCGCAGTTGTAAAACGCAGCGCAGTACGAAAAGAAATGCTTGTCTTTACCGGAAAAGCCAGAGTATTTGACTGCGAAGAAGATGCCGTATCCGCCGTTTACAGCAAGCAAATTCAAAAGGGCGATGTTGTAGTTATTCGCTACGAAGGACCCGCAGGCGGACCGGGTATGCGCGAGATGCTTTCTCCAACATCCGCAATTGCAGGAATGGGATTGGACAGCGATGTTGCGTTAATTACAGACGGACGATTTTCTGGCGCAACGCGCGGGGCTGCTATTGGGCATATTTCTCCGGAGGCGGCAGCCGGCGGACTTATTGCTTATGTGCGCGAAGGAGACAAAATAGCCATCGATATAGAAAACCGCACAATCAATCTTCTTGTTAACGATGATGAAATTAAAAAACGCAGGGAAACAATGCAGATAAAACCGCAAAAAACTCTGCGCGGATATTTAAAAAGATACGCAGCGGCAGTTTCTTCCGCCGACAAAGGGGCAATACTGTGTTAACGCCGTGCAGGATAATAAAGATTTTTGACACAACATTGCGTGACGGCGAACAATCGCCCGGATGTAGCATGAATCTACAGGAAAAATTGGAAGTAGCATTGCAGTTGGAAAAGTTAAATGTCGATATTATCGAGGCAGGTTTTGCCGCTGCATCGCCCGGAGATTTCGAAAGCGTAAGCGAGATTGCAAAAATAGTAAAAAACGCGACAGTAGCAAGTCTTTGCAGGGCTGTAGAAAATGATATAGACCTTGCTTACCAAGCTGTTAAATATGCTGCAAACCCCCGTATACATACCTTTTTGGCAGCCTCGCCTATACACATGAAGTACAAGCTAAAAATGACAGAAGATGAAGTTCTGGAAAGAACGGCGTATGCAGTCGCTTATGCAAAAAAATTGTGCTCTAATGTTGAATTTTCTGCGGAAGATGCTTCCAGAAGCGACAAGGTATTTTTAGCAAAAGTTTTTTCGGCAGCAATTGCCAATGGCGCTGTGGTAATAAATGTCCCCGATACTGTCGGTTATTCTTCTCCCGAAGAAATGGCGGATTATATAACATATATAAAAACCCATGTAGACGGTATAGAAAAGGCGGAGATATCGGTGCATTGCCATAACGATTTAGGACTTGCTGTAAGTAATACGCTTGCATCGATTAAAGCGGGAGCCGCACAGGTAGAGTGTACGATAAACGGAATTGGCGAACGGGCGGGTAATGCATCGCTGGAAGAGATTGTTATGAATCTGCGTACAAGAAAAGATTATTATAATGCGGATTGCAAGATAGATGCAAAACAGATTTACCGTTCCAGTAAATTGATTCAGACAATTACAGGTGTTCCGGTTGCTCCAAGCAAGGCGATAGTGGGAGATAATGCTTTTGCCCATGAAGCAGGAATACATCAACATGGCGTACTTGCCGAGCGCAGCACCTACGAAATTATGAAGCCGCAGGATATTGGTATTCCTCAGAATAAAATGGTATTGGGCAAACATTCGGGAAAATACGCCTTCGATGACAGGCTGACAGAACTTGGATACAGATTAAGCAAGGAAGAACTTGACGAAACCTTTACAAGGTTTAAAGTATTGGCCGACAAGAAAAAAGTTATCTCAGACGGCGATCTGGAAGCATTAGTTGCAATGAAGCTTGATACTGCCGATCAATATTACAAGCTGGACAATTTTGCTATAAACAGCGGAAGTAAAATAGCGGCAACTTCTACCATAAGTCTTTTAATAGACGGCAATATTGTAGAAGCAGTTTCCGGCGGCGAAGGACCTGTAGATGCGTCTTATAAAGCAATTAACAATATTATTGGCAAGACAATCGAACTGGAAGATTATTTTATTCGGGCGGTAACAGAAGGCGAGGACGCTCTGGGCGAAGTTATTGTAAAAATTAAACAGGGCGATAAAAAAACAATTGGCAGAGCTGTTAGCACAGATATTATAGAAGCCAGTATTTTAGCATATCTAAACGGAGTTAATAAATTTAATAAAATACAAATTATCTGATATAAAAAAATTGTGCTAATATCATGTTTAACTTTTTCCTTAAAATATGCTATTCTATATAGCTGTAATTTACTTATTTCTCATTTTTTTTTGAATCTGTTATTCTTACAACCTCGTCGTCAGTTAAATAAAAAATTATTTCATTAGTAAAAAAATGACTATTAAAATAATATCCAAGATAAAATGTAATTTCTTCGTGTGTAATAGTTTGGCTAATAATATAATATTCAAGATAATCCGGATCTTCTACATAATGAGTGCGATGACTTGAACT
>JAITUR010000097.1 GCA_031286205.1 Treponema sp. | reverse complement strand
GGCAAATTCGCCTCGTTGTCCATTGGGGTTTTGAATACCTACTCTCCAGAGGGTTTTATCTTTCTTTATACCTAAGGTTATTATATTCCCGCCTAAATCAATTATCGCCTGTGTTATACCGGCTCTTTTAATAATAACCGCCGCTTCATCTGCAGCATAACCCTTTGCAATACCGCCTAAATCTAAAGCCATACCTGTCCGTTTAAGAAAAACACTGTTGTTATAGAAATCAAGTTCGATGTCCTGCCAGGCAATCAACGGAAGAATTTCTTCAATTTCCGTTTGTAAGGGGACGCGGGGATTTTCCCCCATAATATCCCAAAGGGAAACCAGAGGACCAACAGTTGGGTCGAAAGCCACGCCGGATAATTTTGCAAAATATAAAGCCCGCTCTATTACTTTATACAAATCTTCATGCACCTGTACTGGTGCGATTCCAGCCGAGGCATTTACCCGGCTGATATTGCTTGCGGGAATTTTTACGCTCATGACATTTTCAATTTCACGAATTCTGGAAAATATTTCATTATAAATACGGCTGCTGCCCTGATCATATAGCGTAACAGAGCAGATAGTGCCCAAAACAAATTCTGCGCGGGAAAATTCCGGTCTAGAGCAGGCAGTAAGAACAAGATTCAGGGAAAAGACAGCAGCTAAGAATGATGTAAAACGAAAAATGTTTTTATAGTCCAAAGCGCTCGGAAAGTTCATCAAGATGGCTGCCGATAAATATTGCACAGTAACTTGTAAGGACAATGCCTACGGTTATTCCCACCGGAAGAAGGAACGACATTCCTGTTTCAAGGGCAAGTTTTTTAAAATCAAGACTAAAGGATGCTGTTGCCAGAGATATTAAAATGATTAAACCTGCAATTACCCAGCCCCGTATAGATAATACTCCGGAGGTTAAATCCGCTTCGGTTTGTTTTTCTTCGGCAGCAATTACAGCCATAATTGTATCTTCAAGTTCCGGTGAAGGCGGAAAAAAATCTTTCATAAGGATTCTTCTGCTTTCTTCGTATTTTTTTATTTCCCGGACGCAATCCTGACAGACAAGGGTATGCAGCCAAATTAATATTTGATTTATAACTCCGGCAGCTGTTACATGCGGTTCATCAGAGTATTCATAAACCATATCCATAATCTTTGAACAACTCATTTCTTCTCCTTTTAATTAGAGTCTGTTTATAAATGCAGGGCATTTTAGACAGACTTCCTTAAATTCTGCATTTTCGCAACCTTTTGGTACAAAAGGTGAGAAATATGCAAGGTCTGTCCGCAAAGTAACCGACTTTGTGGACAGACACTAATTAATAGATTCCAGTTTATCTCTAAGCATTTTTTTTGCCCTGAATACATGAGATTTAATGGTATTAACAGGAAAACCTGTAATCACCTCAATCTCCTGATAGGAACAATCATAAAAAAAGAACAAATCAATGCAAACTCTAAACCGCTCAGGCAGTTCTTTCATAGCTGTTTGAACAGCTTCCTGCGCTGCATTACGAAGCATAACCCGCTCTGGGGTATCGCCTGCATTCACCAGTTTGCCTTCTTCTTCTTCGGCAAGGCTTAGATATTCCTTCCTCCTGTTTACCGAATTTATTGCCGTGTTATAGGCTATTTTATACAGCCATGTTGAAAACCGGCTCCTCCCTTCAAAGCGGGAAAGGTTCCGGAAAACTTTAAGGAATACTTCCTGGGTAAAATCAGAAGCATCCTCTTGATTACGGAAAAAACTTAAACCCATTCCGTACACTGCTCTTTCGTAGCGCCGTACCAGCAGCCGGAATAAATCTTTTTGCCCGGATATTATCTGGCTGATAATTAACTGGTCGTCGTAGCCGGAATCACCGTGTTTTGCATCCTCAATCGGAGCTTCACTAGACATTGGGCTTTTCGCAGCGTTTCATAAAGTAAAAGATTAAAAGACCTGTGCCTATTGACAGTGGAATTATTCCGCCCAGTAAAACATAGGAAGCTCCTTCGACAATTGACAGCAATAAGGTTAATGAAACCCCTAAACTGCCTAAAAGCAAGCCAGATAACAGAGAGAATGTCTTTAAGTTGAAAATCGGTTTGCTGTATTGTCCGGCATTAATCAACAGGGTTCTTCTCCGGTGTCTCCATAACAAATAGAAAAAAATGACAACCGAGCCCATTACTATTCCCAAAAGGGGAATTATTGCAATAAGAATCTGAGCGGCGGCTGATGATGTTTGTTCCATAAGTTATATTCTAAACCTTTTCCCTCTTTCTATCTACCTTTTAATAACGCTAAAGGATTTTGACACCGGAAAATAATATAAGTTGCGTTAATATTATACTCGCAGGAGCGTAGCAGGGTTGGGTTTTTAACCACGAACTGCGTATCTTCGATAGCGCACCTGTCCGGCAGGGACAAACTGCTGGGTTCTGCCCGATTTTTTTCGGCTCTTCCGGCAACGCTTGTATTTGTAAAAATTCATCGTATTGACTTTTGGTGTAAAATAAGCTAATATATTATCTATAAACACTTAAAAAGGCATATTATGGCTAATATATTAGACATAAAGCAGGAGTTGGTTCGACGAATTCGATTAAGAAGGCGGGAAGCTAAGTTGTCTCAATCTGCTTTGGCACAAAAATCAAATGTATCTCTTGGCTCGATCAAAAGGTTTGAAAATTCTGGGGAAATTTCTCTTTCAAGCCTTTTAAGAATAGCATTTGTATTGGGGTACGAAACAGATTTTAACAGACTTTTTGAACGAAAAAACTATCAATCTATAGACGAGATATTAAATGCAAAATAAACTTCTAAATGTTTTTTATAATGATCGTAAAGTAGGGCAGCTTGCCGAAACGCCGGAAAAATTACTTGCATTTGAATATGACGCTCAATGGCTTAGTGACGGCTTTTCAATTTCGCCTTTTAAGCTGCCGCTGGAAAAACGTGTGTTTATAGCGCCAAGAGACCCGTTCGAAGGTAATTTTGGTG
>JAITUR010000093.1 GCA_031286205.1 Treponema sp. | reverse complement strand
AGAATTAATACGCAATGCCATGGAAGAACAGGGAGAAGGCAGCAAACAACTTTTACTGGGGGTTACCAATGTAAACGAAATTACCCTTAAAGTAAAAACCGGTTCGGAAGAAATGCTGTTGGGTTCCAAAGAAGTTATCCGTGAAAGCGAAAATCTGGAGAAGGCAACCCAGGAAATTACATCGGGCATGAATGAAATGGCAACGGGATCCGAACATATTAATCAGGCGGTAAATCATGCAAACGATTTAAGCAATAAAAACCGTGATGCCATTAACGGATTAATAGAGGAAGTTTCCAGGTTTAAGGTTTAATTATTAATTACTGGCTAATCTGCCGGAGTTGACGGGAACGAGTGTAAAATGTTCCGAGTTTTTCCGGCGGAGTTATGCTGACTTTTGGATTGGAAACAGCAAGGGCAAATGGTTCAAGATACAGAAGTTTGCCCTCCCAAAACCCAAGTCTTACAAAAAGCCCTTCGTCTCCCCCGCCCGTATTTTGCATTCCTGAAAAAACAAAGTTTCCTAAAGACCAAAAAACAGGTTTTCCATCCACCCACTCAAAACCTTGTACAATATGCGGGTGAGACCCAATTATAAGGTCTGCGCCATTCCGAATTAAATCCGTATATAATTGGCGTGTATTATTATCAGGACGATTAGACCATTCAGCTCCGCCATGAAAAAGAATAATATTAAACGAAGGTTCTTTATAATTATTCATTTTTTGCTTTATCATTTCTGCGCCTTGCCTGCCCGCATGAAGCATTCCCGCACGATTTTCCAATGCAGCGGCATTAACCCCATCCCAGCCATTATTTTCTCTTGGGAAGGACGCTAATCCAAACACACGGACGGTTTTGTTTTCCCACTGCATTTCAAACGGCGTAGAGGCGGCATCAATATCAATTCCCGCGCCTGCCGCTCCAATGCCGGCATCTTTTAGATAGTTAAGGCTGTCCAAAAAAGCGGTTTCGCCATAATCAAAAACATGGTTATTTGCATGAAGCAATACATCAAAACCGGCAGCTTTTAACATGGGGGCAACCGCAGGAGAAAAACGAAAATTAAAAGATTTGGGAACCCTCTCTCCCCTATTGCTGATAACCCCTTCCAGAGTTGCCATTGCAAGATGGGAAGATAAAATTAATTCGGCGGTTCCTCCAAATAATCCTTTGGCTCCTTCCCGCTGAAGCACTTCCGTTGCTCCCCTGCCAAGCATCATATCTCCGCCGGCTGTAATCCAAAACGGCTGGGGTGTATATGACACAAGAGGGTTTTCCGCGGCTTCGATTATTTCCTTTATTCGATGCATTTTTTTTACAAGGCGTTTTTTGTCATTTTGCGCCGTAATATTTATGCCCCCCATTCTAATAAGCGGGTAATCCGGGTCGCCAATGGCAAGATTATCAACTCTTAAGGCAACAAAGGGAGGCTCCAGTTCTTCCAGAATGATTAATACTTCATCGCCTTCGAGACAGGAAGCAAGGCTTGTATTTGTTCTTCCGGCAAGACTGTCTTCGCGCGGAATTACAGGGGTTCTGGAAATAATTATTAAATCAGTATCTGCATCTTTTTCCCAAAAATAACGGGCTTCTATAATAAATGATGGGGCGGGAGGTTTTGATTTTTTACCGGATACTTCATTAGGAAGAAGGCGAATACCCAATGATTTTATTTCTTCGTTTTCATTAAACAAGGACTGTAAAAAAAGTTTATCCCTTTCGTATTCAAAATTACCGGCAAGCTCCGTATAAATTATCCTGCTGCAGCCGAAAAAAAACACAACAAACAATATAGATAGAAAGAGGAGGGTTGTTTTTTTTAATACACTAATTCTAATAATACTGCCCCTGACTATTTTTGCGACAAATATTTTTCCGCGCTTGCAAGCTTTACGGCACAGCAAAATATTTCCAGCGCTTCGCCAAGTTCGGCAAGCGGCGGGCAGGTTGGCGCGATACGGATATTTCTGTCATTTGGATCGTTTCCATTTGGATATGTTGCGCCCGCAGGGGTCAGGGCTACGCCCGCTTCCGCGCAAAGAGCAACAATGCGTTTTGCGCAGCCGTCAAGAGCATCAAAGCTGATAAAATAACCGCCCGCAGGTTCCGTCCATTTGGCAATTCCGCAGGCATCCAACTCCTTGCTTAAGGTTTCCACTACCAATTTGAACTTTGGCCGTAAAATAATAGCGTGCCTCATCATATGATCCATGACACCTTCGGCATCTTTAAAAAAGCGTACATGACGCAGTTGATTTATTTTATCCGGTCCAATTGTCTGAATGGACAGGCGTTTTTTAATATGCTCGCAATTTGATTTTGAGGAAGCTATACACGCCACCGCGGCGCCTGCAAAACTTACCTTCGAAAACGATGCAAAAACCAAAGGCATATTCGGATTCCCGGCTTCTTCGCAAAGACTGATAATATTCGGTATCTTTATAGGTACAGACCCTGCAACAAGGCAAAGATCGTGGAAGGCATAGGCATTATCCCAATAAATACGGAAATCTTCCGCGGCGGGCTTTAAATTGGCAAAGCGTTTTACAACTTCATCGGAATAAACAATACCGGTAGGGTTGGAGAATTTTGGCACACACCAAATACCCTTAATCATTGGATCGGAAGAAACCAGTTTTTCTACCATATCCATGTCGGGGCCGTCCTTGTTCATTGCTATTGGAATCATATCGATATGAAAATAATTGCAAATGGAAAAATGCCTGTCATATCCGGGAGAAGGACACAGAAATTTAACCTGCCCCTGTTTTTGCCAGGGTACTCCGTCCCTTACTCCGTGGGTCATATTTACCGCGACATTGTCAAACATTATGGCAAGAGATGAGTTGCCGCCCACGATTATTTCTTCGGGCGATATTTCCAAAAGGTCGGCAAAGATTTTTTTCATTTCCGGGATGCCGTCGAGGCCGCCGTAATTGCGGCAGTCTATTCCATTTGCGGATTTGTAGTCGTCGCTGGAAAGACAGGTAAGTATTTCGTTACATAATGCCAGTTGGTCGTCCGAGGGAACCCCCCGTGTCATATTTAGTTTTTTACCTTTTTCTTTATGAGCGGTATACTCTTTGGAAAGCTGGTCTTTAAGCGCAGTCAGTTCTGCCGTAGTCATTTCTGAATATTGTTTCATATTATTATCCTTAGGTAATATTCTACTTTTTTTTGTAGAAATGGGCAATAGAGGAGATAGGGTATAAACTTACAAGGGTTTTTGATGCTTTACCAATATAAATTAGCGCCAATGGAAATATACGGTCTTACACTAAACTGAAAATAATCCTTTGCCCAGCCTTGTGTCTCTAGACTGGGGGCAGTGGAATATATCTCTATATAATTTGCAAAATTAAATGTAAATACGCTGCCAATATTCAGAATAAGATATTTGGTTATTTTAAACCTTAAACTAATGTCGCCGCCAATACCAAAAGTATAATCTCCTCTTTCGAACAAGACTGTTTTAGCTAAAGCAGGTATATATTCACTATATTCAGCTGCGGTCATATAAAAATTAAAACCGGCGCCATATTGTAATATAAGTTTTTCGTTAAAATAATGTCTAAACGCAGGTCCAATTACTAACCCGGTTTGCCCTCCCCAGTCAAAGTCGGTTTTTTTCTCTATTCCGTTTTTTTCTATCGTAACAGATTCAGGGAAACCGATAAGGAAAGCGTGTGCAAAAAGTCCTACAGTTTTTTTATCCCAAAAAGAAAAACTATGAAAAGCTATACCAGGCGATTCTATATATGATTTTATCGTACCATTATCTGCATAGCTGTCAAAGAAAAAAGCATGGGAATAACCTATCGAAATCCCCGATTCTGTCTGGGAAAAAGCAAGACTACATAAAATAAAAAATAAAGTAATAAAAACCAATAGTTTTTTCATTTTTATTCTTCCTTAATTACGGCTCCGGACGAACTGTAAAATTCAGAACATAAATATCTTTGCGTATTTTTTCAGAAGTATCAGGCTCAAGCTTAAAAGATATTCCGGTTGAAATACCATTTATAATTACATCTTTTTTAAACTTAAGGACATATTGCACTTTACCGTCGTGAATACCGGTACCAGAAGCATCTTCTTCTCTATTAAGAGTAATTTCCATTTTGTTTATTTCAAATTTATCAACTGTAAAGTGAGCTGCATTATACGCATCAAAACCTATTTCTTTTCCCAAGTGTGAACTATATGGAATAATGAACCTATTAATATCAATTATATCTTCTACTCTTTGTACCGGTTCTCCAAAATCAGTAACAGAAATATTAAAAGTTATGGATTCTCCACACTCAAGATAAAACGAAGGTATTTGATTATTTTTTACTATATCCCCATTTAGCTTTATTTCTACCTTGGGATGCTTAAATGGTGCAGGAGGCGAGGGTTTACATCCTATTTCTATAATCATATCATCAGGTAAAAGTTTATCACAAATAAATGCTCCTGCCGCCGCAACTACCGATACAGCCCCCAAGACAGCCGCAGTTCCGGCCAGCTCTACTGCAATAAGCGGTCCTGCAACAGCAATAGCAGCGCCTCCAGAACATATTACTGCCGCAGTAAAGGCAACAACTGCAACTACTACTAAAGCTCCTACAATAACTTTTTTTAGATTAATCTTTATTTTTCGTGCACTTTGCAAAGGATCGTTATCGTCCATATTTTCTAAATGTACAGCCATACTTGTCCAAAGAGCAAGAGTTGTGTAAATCTTTTGCAATCGTTCATTCTGCGTTTCTGTTAAGGTATCGCTGTATTCATGAAAATAAAATATATTTTTGTTTAATACAAGATTATTATATGTCTCGCTTTCACCGGCATCATCGAAAAACTCTACAGAATATGTTTGCTTTAGCCAGTTATACATGGAAAAACCGGCTTCGATATCCTCGCCATTTATGGTTATTACCATTTTATATGGAAAATACTGGCCGCTATGATAAAAAAACGAAACTAAACTGTTATTTTGTCCATTTATTACCCGCACTACAACATTATTGTCTATATGATCATCAAGGATTTCTGCAATAACCATTACATCTTTCGCTAAATCATTGTTTTCTACATAAAGCGCAAGTTTTCCGACATCTTCTGTGGTAGGTTTATAATTATTGTCAAGAAAAACAGCTCCTACATCGCCAAGACCAACCGGAACGGTATGTATTGTATATTGAGCTTCCGGCATGGAAAAGTAATTGCAGCTTGTAATGGCATAAATGATAAGAATTACAGGGGCTATAATCTTATAAAATAAAGAAATACGCATGGGATAACTCCTTAAAATTAAAGAAAATCCAATGTTGTCTTATTTATAGATATTATACATTATCTTAGGATATTTATCAACATTAATTACAGATTTATTTACAAGCAGGAAATTACCGTAACGGGAAGGCTTCGAAGCCCTTTGACTGCAATTCTCTTAAAGTACGGTTTTGATCCGCTCCAACCGGGACGGTGACTGCCCACATTTGGCTTTCTCCAATTGTGCGTTCTTCTATGGTGGGAACAAAACCTGCCTGTCTAAGACGATTAGCCTGAGCCTGTGCATTTGCCTGCTGACTATATATACCTGTTTGCAATCTTACAAAAGATTCGTTTACTGGAGCGGGCTGCGGTACAGGCGTTGGTGTTGGAACAGGCTGAGGTGCCGGCGGAGCTTGCGCAGCCGGCGCAGGACGACCTTCTTGTTCGCTTGGCAAAAGCGGCAATGAATCCAGACCGCCCATAAAAAGCCAGAAAGGACTTTGTCTTAACGCAATTGTCTGCCCCGCTTCCAATACTCCGCCTGCGGCAAGGCGGGCTTCCGGGCTATGCGGAAATTCAGCGGTAAGCCTCTGCCGCCACCGTTCTGCCGCCTGCCCTGTTGACAGTCTCCATAACAAAAAGTATATCTCGCTTTTCATGGAGGAATATTCCGGGTTATCTGCAAGAGCGGCAAGAGTACTGACATTTTTTGTTGTAATGGCGGTTATACTTGTGTTTAAAAAACGCGCGCGCGCAAGCTTGGAAAGGAGCGGCTCGAGAGCGGTTCGCGCCCTGTCCCACTCGCCCATTGCGGCAAGACAGTAAGCGCAGATTAAAAGAGCGTTGTCATCTGTCTCGCCGGGGATTGCGCGGGCAGCTTCCAGCCAATTTCTTGCCGCGCCATCAATGTCTCCTGAAAGCTGTCTTAGTACAGCCAGACGGACAAGCCCCGCATGGCGTTCCTGAGGAGGAGCACCCCGTCTGTTTACGGATCTTTCTATATTTTGAATTTCAGTTTCCAAAGAAACGCCTGTCTGAGCCTGAACCGATGCGGCAAATATCAGAGACGCGCAAAGTATCGATATTAAAACAGTGCGTTTATTAACCACAGACTGCCCTTATTTCTTTTTATTAGATTTAATTTTACTAAAATATTTGCCGCCGGAATAACTTGGGGGCGGTTCGCTGAACTCTTCGGCAATTGCAATAGGATCATCCTTTTTGGTTTTTGGTTTTTTAGAAATATCGCTTTTCTTTTTCGCTCCCAATACTACGGGTAAAGTGCATAAAAAACCCAGGGTAAACGAAACAAAAATCGTGTAAAAAACAGGAACTCTTTCCAGCACCTTAAAACCAAGATTGATACTGCACTGATACTCATCGCCCAGATTAAAACCGATAAATACCAGAAAAACAATAAATATGGAAATAACTCCAATTAATCTCCAGGGCATGCGACACCTCCATTTATAAATTCACCTTTTAATGTGTTTCCCGATACGGCGGTTAATTTAACCTTGGCAAAAGAGCCAATCATGGACATTGAACCGGGAACTACAGCCATTTCATCTTTTTCTGTCCTTGTTATTAATTCATCGGCATTTTTTTTGGAAATCCCTTCTATTAAAACCATTTCCGTACTGCCAATTCTTTCCTTTAAAAGGGCATTTGTCTGCTTTAACTGAAGCTCTATTATCCGCGCAAGGCGTTCTTTTTTTACTTCTTCGTTTATTCTGTCCGGCAGATCAAAGGCTTTTGTGCCTTCGCGGGGGTTAAAATGGTACATATATGAATACAAAAACTTAATTTCTTCCATTAGGTTGATAGTTTGCTGCACATCATCTTCAGTTTCGCCGGGAAAGCCGATTAATATATCTGTAGAAAGAGTAATACCCGGCATTGCCGCGCGGATTTCCTCAGCAAGCTCGACAAAATGCTCTCTTGTGTAGCCGCGGTTCATCGCCTGCAAAACAGAGTTTGAGCCATGCTGAACGGGCAGGTGCAGGTGGCGGCAAAAAACAGGATTTTCCGCCATTACCTTAATTGCCTCTTTAGAAAAATTACGGGGATTTGCCGACAAAAAGCGTATCCATTTTACTCCCGTATTTTTTATTTGTTCTGCAAGATATTTTAACAAAGCGGCAAAATCGGTTTTTTCTGTTCCCTGAAACGCATAACTGTTTACATTCTGCCCCAGCAAGGTTATCTCGCGCACTCCTTTTTCTCCGACAAGGCGAATTTCCTCTACTATATGCTGCGGCTCGCGGGACACTTCCCTGCCCCTGACATACGGAACAATGCAATAGGAGCAAAAATTATTACAGCCGTGCATGATTGGAACAAAGCTGCGAAACACCGGCTGCCCTTCCCCTTCTTCCAGATGAGAGTTCGAAAAAGAAAATTCAGGCGTTTCGTTTATATTGATACCGGCATGCGTGCCATTTTCGGCAGCCTCCAGTATTAGCGGAAAAGTTCCACGGGCATTTGTTCCCATGACATAATCTATGGCGGGATATTTATGTTTTAATTTTTCGCCCAACCGGGATGCCATACATCCTGCAATTACAAAAGTAAACCCGTTTTTTCGTTTTTTCTTAAACGCGGTATAATGCGCGATTCTTCCAAACACTCTTTGTTCCGCGGTAGCCCGCACCGAGCAGGTATTAAGCAAAACAAGGTCTGCCGTATCTGCTTCGGACACCGGTTTCCAGCCGCGTTCTTTGCATACAAGGGCAAGCGCCGCAGACTCAGCGGAGTTCATTTGACAGCCGTAGGTTTCGAAGAAGAAGTTCATTGT
>JAITUR010000051.1 GCA_031286205.1 Treponema sp. | reverse complement strand
ATCATTAGAAATAAACTTTTGTCAATATAAATATTCATTTAATTTAATTTAACTAAATAACAGTAAAAACAACAAATTATAGTATAATAACACAAAAATTATTCAAAATACCGACAAAGTTGCTGTTTTTTAATAAAAATAGGCGGGTTTTCTTTTGGAAATTATAAGGTCTTTTGTCAAGTGATTTTATTCTAAAAACTGATCCAAAAAAAGCCTGACCGCTTAGCAGTCAGGCTTTATCAAACTTAATACAAGTTATTCTTTGGAACTTTCCGCTTTTTCAATTTCTGCTTGAGCAACTGCGAGCAGCGCTATTGGGACAGAATATGGCGAGCAGGATACATAGTCCAAACCGGCATCCATGCAGAAGCGGACATTGGCAGGATTTGCGCCATGTTCGCCGCACAAACCGCAGACAAGATCCGGACGGGTTGCCCTTCCGCGATCAGTTGCCATTGCAATAAGCTCTTTTACCCTTTTGTCCAATTTACTAAACGGATTACCGTCAATAAGATCGTACAAGGTATAGTCCGGCATAAATGATGTAAAGTCATCTCTGGAAATTCCCAAGGTTGTCTGGGTAAGGTCATTTGTACCAAAGCTGAAAAAACGGCCGTATTTGGCAATGTCGCCCGCGCTAAGAACCGCTGCCGGCAGCTCTATCATGGTACCTATTTTGTATTGTATCTCTCTTGTTTTTCTTTCCTTTCTGATAGCTTCTTCGATATCCACAATACCCACATAATTGGAACCTTCGATCTTTTTGCCATAGGCAATAAGTTTTAATTCCGCGTCATTCATAATAATGGGAACCATTATTTCAGGATTAACCTCGATTTTTTCTGCTCTAAGTTTATAGCAGGCTTCAAAGATAGCCCTAACCTGCATTGCGTATATTTCAGGGAAAGAAACCGCAATACGGCAGCCGCGATGTCCAAGCATTGGGTTAAATTCGTGCATTGAATCAATACGCCCTTGTACATCCGCTTTGGAAGGTTTGGTCTTTTTTGTTTTTCCTAAATAATCTATAAACTTGTTTAGTTCATCGGGGTTATGCGGCATAAATTCATGTAATGGAGAATCTAAAAGACGGATTGTTACATCCTTCCCGTTCATGACTTTCATTATGCTATAGAAATCTTCCCTTTGCATAACCTGAAGCTTATCCAGCACTCTTTGACGCTCTTTTGCGTCACTGGAAAGCAGCATACTCCTAAATACATTAATTCTGTCTTCCTTAAAGAACATATGCTCCGTTCTGCAAAGACCTACGCCTTCCGCGCCAAAACTAAGCGCAAGAGCGGCTTCGCGCGGAGTGTCGGCATTACAGCGGACATGGAACTTTTTAAGGAATGATTTAGAAATATCAATAAATTCTAAAAGACCGGATTCTTTCGGATTCGGTTCTATTAATTCGGCTACTCCCTTATACACGGTAGATTCACCGTAAAAAGGAACATTAATTGTGATGTATTCGCCTTCGGAAAAACTTAAATTGCCCAAAGTTGCCTTGTTGCCCTTTATTTTAAGCTGCGGAGAAACAAGCGAAACTTTTCCGTACTGTCGCGCAACAACAGAAGCATGAGCGGAATACCCGCCTTCGGATGTTAAAACACCATTACTAACTTCGATTGCTTTGACATCTTCGGCAAAAGATGATTCCAAAACCAAAATTGTTCTGTCGTCCTCTCCTCGTTGATGAAGAGTTTTCTTTGCTTCTATAAGTCTGTCTGTGTTAAAGTAAACACGGCCAATAGCTGCGCCCGGAGCGCCGGCAATGCCGCCTTTCCAGGAAGTAAGGCCTTTAACACTTGGCATATTAATAACAGGATGCAGTATTTCATTAAGCCGTATTGGATCGATAGCTTTAACAACATCGGTAGCGCTGATAATTTTTCTCTTTTGAAGATCCAAAAGAAGTTTTAGGTCTGCCTGAGTGGATTTTTGATCCACAAGTCTTTGATCTATCAGCCAAAGTTTGCCTTTTTCTACAGTAAAGCGAATCTGGCGGATTTCTTTAAATTTGTCTTCCAGCGTCCAGGCAATTTTTTCCAGTTGTTTAAGATGAACGGGATCGATCTTGTTAATTTCGTGTCCTTCCGCTCCTTCTTCGTTAAACTTGCCTCTAAAGAAATGCCCCTGAAGTTTTTTCTCGCCGGAAACAACATTGCGGCTAAAGAAATAACCGGAACAGGAATCTTTGCCGTAATTGCCGTAAACCATCGGCTGAATTATTATAGCTGTATCAGTATCATCCTGTTCGTCCATGCTTAACATTCTAGAAATTTCGTAAAGAGTTATAAGGATTTGAGCTTCGGCATCGTCAAAGAATCCTTTGGGGAAGTACTTGGCGTATTCATCCATGTATTCTATTGCGGATTTTTTCTTTGGTAAGGGAGTCTTGTCTTCATGAAGCTCGTTAGACGGACCTTTAAAACCAAGTATGCGTCTAATAAGTTTTAATTTTTGTCCAATTTCTTCCTGTTCTTTGGTTTTTCCTTCCAGTTCTTTGATCCTTTCTTGGATCATCAATATTCCGCTTATCATGAATAAAACTTCGCTTGCGGCAAAGTCGGCGCCTACCCACTTAGAAAAACCGTTGATAGTGGATTTTACAAGACCAAAGTTATGCAGTGCAGGATAGTTGGTAATTGCCAGGTTGCTGGATATAACCACCTTTAAAAGCAAGGGGTTGTCTGTATCCCCGTATTTTTTTCCTACAATTTTGGCGCATTTTCCCAAAAGCTCCGCCAAATCCTTTCTAATTGCTTTAGGATCAATTTCCGAAGAAATTTCGGTGTCAAAAATTATTCCCGGTAGAATGGGGAATGATAATTCGGCAAATTCATTTGCCTGCCGTCCGCGGATACCTAATAATTCCGACCTGTTCTTGGATGGAATAACCGAATTCTGGCTAAAAAAATGTATTCTTGGGTCCATATTATTTCCTTATTAAAACAGTTTGAGCACTGAATTTACAGGCCCTTGCAGGAATGCTTCAAACCGCTGGCTTGCACCTTGTGCAAGATAGCGCTGTAATTTTGCTACATCCTGTATATCATCACCGGCTACGGCAAACTCAATGGCAGTACCATGTTTTACCTTGCCCCACTTAAACAGCGAGTTAATATCAAGAATTCTTTCACCCTCATAGTAGATAAACACTTCCAGATTGGTGTTTTTTGCTCTATAACTTGCAATAATCTTTTTCCATGCTTCGACATTGCCATTGTGAAACAATTCATTCTGAACTACTACCGCATAACGAGGAGTCATCCTCTTTGGTCCGCCTGCAGATTTTACTTCAACAGCCGCAGCTTTTTTAACAGGTGCAGCCGCCGCTTTAGCGCCGCCGCGGGAAACAGCTTTTGCTTTAGCAGCTTTAGGAGCTTTTGCTCTGGGTTCTGCAGCTTTTTTTGGTTTGGATACATTTTTTACGGTAAATCTTCCACTTTTAATGGACGCGGGAGCCGTAACTTTCGAACCTTCAAACAAGTTGATTGCGATATTTGCCGCTTTTTGGCAATTATCGCAAGTATCTTTTCCTTGATACCCGGCATAAACTACAAGTAATTCTCTTTTTTTTAATTCACCAAAAGCAGCCAGTTCTTCGACTACCTTGGGGTTTGCTATTAAAAGACCCATTTCAGGATGATGATATGCCGCAATCAGGTCTACGCCGTTCCATTTTGCAAATTCCTTTGCTAAAGCAGAAAGGTCGCTAACAGTTGCAGAAAGATTAGTAGATGCAAACCTGTATCCCAGTTTATCAATCAACAACATCCTTAAAAGAAGCCCGATTTTACTGCTTGTTAATTCATTGTCATCCATTTCATATACAATGTCGCCTAAATTCCCTGAACTTCCGGCTATTTCCATTGTTTTCTTTATATGTCTAACCGCGCTATTAAAACCTGAACGGGTAGACAGTACCTCAAGATTTGCATTATCTGCCATATATCCTCCTGTATATATTACATTTTTATTCAAAAAAAACGCCCCCGAATATTCAGAGCAGTAAAAACCGCACTGATTCGGGAGCGTTTAATCATAACTTAAAAGTTCCCTTTTTAAAGTTCAGAAATCCCGCCGCGACCGCCGCCTCTTCTGGCTTTGGATTTTGACCTTGAATCAACAACGCCTTTTTTCTTGGGGGCTGCTTTCTTTGGTGCTGCAATCGCTGCCGGTCTTGGTTTTGGAGCGGGAGCTGCTGTTGCAACTGCAACTTCTTCTTCGTCCATAACGGCCGCGAACGACTGGTTAATGTCTTCGCGTACTGTAGACCTTCTGCGGCTGAATGAAGCAAACGCTGCATCGGAGAAGCCTTTGGATACGCCGTGGAGGAATTCGTTAAGAACATTCGCCATGGCATCCAGGGTAACTTTTTTCCTCTTGATCGA
>JAITUR010000121.1 GCA_031286205.1 Treponema sp. | reverse complement strand
TGATTATTGCGGAGGTGTTATACCCGATCCCTTTCCGAACTCGGAAGTCAAGCCCTCTAGCGCCGATGATACTGCATCTCTAAGGTGCGGGAAAGTAGGTCGTCACCAGGCTTTTTTTTGCCCTTTTTAAAGTTTTTTTACAAAAAAGCTTTCATTTCCTTGCTAATTTGCTCTTTTTTGCTTATAATTATAGTATACAGGGAGGGTTTATATTACAGGGAGTAAAACCATGAAAAGGGTTATTTTTTGCTTTTTTTGCGCGTCAATATTAATTACACAGGCTGCCGCTCAGGCAAGACTTGGGGATTTTACCGTGCGTGGGGCTGCCAGTCAGGTTATGAGAACAGAGGGGTTTGTTGCCGCTCATCCAAGCCTGCCCATGAATTCCAAGGTAAAAGTTACGAATCCCCAAAACGGCAGAGAAATAGAAGTTACCATTGTTGGCCGTATAGAACCATCATTAAATCGAATTATAGATCTTTCTCCTTCCAGCGCGCAAGCTTTAGGTATAAGAGCAGGGGAAAATGTTGTTATTACGGTTAGCGCTCCGCCGCCTCCCAGACAGCAAAGAGACGAGCCAATAATTGAACTTGCGGAACCAATTCTAAGAATGCCGTCCGAACCGCAAAGACAAGAGAATCAAAATGAACCTGCGGAAATTGCATCGCTGCCGCAAACTCAAACCCCGGCGGAATCAATAACATTATCATCGGTGCCTGCCGAGTATTTATCGGTTTCACAGGAAACAAATCCGCAAAACGAAATTTCTACAGCGAATCGCAATACAGTTACCGACGAATATCTTAGCGAAATTAGAAGAACAGAAAGAATAACAGAAACCCAGCTTATGGAAATTGCTTCTAGTGCTGCTGCGGGGAATGAATCGTCAAAAGAATTTCTTGCGTGGCTTATGGCAATGTCTATCGAAGCAAGAGAGGCGCGCGAAGCCCGCGAAGCAAGGGAAATTAGAGAAGCGCGCGAAGCCAGGGAATTCCGTGAATCCAGAGAAGCAAGAGATATACGCGAAGCAAGAGAAGCCCGTGAATCCAGAGAGGCGCGAGAATCCCGCGAAGCCAGGGAATCAAGAGATGCCCGCGATGCCCGTGAAGTAAGAACTTCCACTGCGTCAAATGCGTCAAACCAAGCCCCTGTTCAGCCTGCCGCTCCCGCGCCTGCTGCCCCTATACCGGCGCCTGTAAATCCTGCAGAACAGGAAAAACCGTCTATATTAAATCGATTATCAAATGCTCCGCCTGCCGCAAATGAATTAAGAGTTTCTGCAAGTCAGGCACAGTCTGTATCCCGCGCTAATCCCGAAGTAACAGGACCCGCTCCCGTAAGGCCGGAAGATTTACAAATAATTCCCGGTTTACCGGATCGCAATTCGGGCAAAATTTACAAATTGCAAGTAGGAGCTTTTTCAACAATAGAAGCCGCAAATAGGGCAGCTGCTCTTGTAACGGCTGCCGGTTTTGATGTTTATCAGGAAAGATCGGGCTCTATGTACAGGGTTATGGCAGTTGGGATTTCTGCCCCGGATGTTTATCCTGCATCTGTAAGATTGGGAGCTATGGGGTTTAATCAAATATGGGTAAGAGAATGATTTACAATTTTCAGAATACGGTATATAATGTATGTGTGGAGGGAGTATAAATGGTAGCACGCTCTGATAAAATAGTAACAGATTCCAAGCAGTTGGTAACTTTCCAGCTTGGAGAAGAATTGTATGGCGTTAATATTATGGATGTCAAGGAAATTGTACGCGCACAGGGGGTTAGGGCAATTCCCAACGCGCCAACATATGTAGAAGGTATTTTTAATCTTAGAAGCGAAATTATTCCCATTATAAGCCTGCATAAGCGGTTTCATTTAAAAAAACTTGCAGTTACAGAAGAAGACGAACTATTATCGGGTTTTATTATTCTGGATATAGATGGAATGAAGCTTGGAATTATTATCGACAGGGTTTCTCGTGTAGTTACAGTCGAAAAAGACGAAGTTCAGCCGCCGCCGCAGATGGTTTCAGGTATTGGAGCCGAATATATTCAAGGGGTTGTTCGTCAAAACGAAGGATACCTGATCATTCTTGCAATTAGGGATCTTTTTAATCCGAAAGAGCTTCAAAAAATTGCCGAACTGCGACGCTAAATCGAGGCAGCCTGAGTACTATCATGAAAATAGAAGTAACTTCTCCTACTATCAGACGCAAAGAAATGGATGCTGTACTAACTGCTATGGTAGAAGAAAAGATTGGTCCGGGAGATCGCAGCAGGCTTTTAATTCAAACAGCTAAAGAACATTTAAAATTCGATTACGCTCTTGCTTTGCGAAGCCCCGCTGTTGCTTTGTATCTTGCGCTTAAAGCCCTGAATGTAAAGAACGGGCAGGCGGTTGTCATTTCTGCATTGTCTCCGCGTTATTATTTACAGGTACTGGAAGATTTGCAGCTAACGCCGCTTTATTGCGATGTAAACCACGATTTTCCGTGTATAAACCGCGAAGGAATAGAAAATGTATTGGCAAAAAAACCTTCCGAAATGGAAATTGCGGCGATAGTTGTTCATCATACATTGGGATATGTTCCGGATTCCGCTTCTATCGTGGAATTGGGTATTCCTGTTATCGAAGATATTTCCCATAGTTATAAAGCCGTTGTTAACGGGGTATTTTGCATTCTTGGTCTTGAAGAAAGAGATGCCCTTACAGCCGGCGGCGGCGCGATTTTATTTGCGATAAACAGAAAGGACGGCACGCTTCTTAGGAATTTTACCGGAATTGCGGACGAATACTGCCTTCCTGATATTAATGCGGCATTAGCTGTTGTTCAATTTAAGGAAATGCAAAGAAATTTAGAAAGAAGAAAAGAAATTGCAAATGTGTACAAACAGTCCAGTTTAAGAACAAGGCATAAAAGTTTTATTATGCGTGCTAGCAACGAAGCATCCGGCGATGAAGACGATACCAATTATTATTCATTTTCGCTTGTTTTGGAAACAGGGTTAAAAGATGTAATTGCTTATGCAAAAAGAAAAGATATAATACTGGAAAATGCGTTTGAAAGAACAATTGCGGGTTTGGGACCTTGCGAAAATTGCCCTGTAAGTAATTCTTTGGCATTAAGAACAGTTCTTTTTCCAATGTACCCAAGATTAAGCGCAAAAGATGTAGATAGTGTATCTCGTCTTATTATGACTCTTCCATAAAGGATGTAATATGGGAAGAAACGCCATACTTTTTGTTAATACCCATAAAGAAAATGCTTTAAATAAAGCGGAGCAAATAAAAAAAGAGCTGGAAAAACGATCAATAAAATCAACTGTTTTTACCTTTGAAGGAAAACCTGAAACCCCGCCTGAAGGTGAATGGGATATTGCTTTTTCTATAGGCGGAGACGGTACTGTTTTATATACAGCGCGCTGCATGTCGCCATTGGGAGTGCCTATACTTCCTGTAAATTTAGGAGCGGTGGGTTTTATAGCGGGAGTTTTAGACGAATGGCTGGATGTTTTTGATAGATGGGAAAAAGGAGAAATCTCTATTTCCCGCCGCTGTATGCTGGAAGTATATGTAAGAAGAGAATCTAAAATAGAATCAAAAAATATTTGTCTTAACGATATTGTTATTTCTGCAAGCGGAATTGCCAAGTTAATTAATTTGGAAGTAAATATGAATGCAGAAACGGGCGTAACATCTTTGGGGTGTTACCGCTGCGACGGGCTTATTGTAGCAACTCCTACAGGTTCTACCGCATACTCAATGGCGGCAGGAGGTCCAATTTTGGATCCTGAAATGGAAGCAATGATTCTTACTCCTATTTGTCCGTTTAGTTTGTCGAACAGGCCGTTTGTATTGCCTTCCAAGAATATTCTTGTTATAACGGTTGCGCAAGAGCAAAGATCCGGAGTGCTTTTAACAGTTGACGGGCAGGATACATATAATTTAAAAAACGGAGATAAAATATTTATTCAACAGGCGGCAAATGACGCAGAGTTAATATATTCCGACAGGCTTAATTATTATTCGGCATTACGGACAAAGATTTTTCATCCATACAAAGCGGGGGAAGCCAATGCTTGAAGAATTATCGATACGAAATTACGCTTTGATTGATTCTGTAACTCTTTCTTTCCGTCCCGGTTTTAATGTTTTATCCGGCGAGACCGGAGCGGGAAAATCCATAATTGTCGGCTCTTTAAGTTTTTTAATGGGCGGAAAAGCTGAGCTTGATGTAATCCGTACAGGATGTGATGAAGCAAGCGTATCGGCAGTTGTATCGATTAAAAAAAATAACAATGATGTTGTAGATTGGCTTAAAACAAGAGATATAGAATGTGACGAAGATACAATAATTGTCCGCAGAAATATTAAAACAACGGGAAGAGGATCTATCTATATTCAAAATATTCCGGTAACACGGCAGGACTTAACGGAATTTATGGCATTGCTTTTTGATCTTCATGGACAGCATAATCATGAATCGTTGTTAAAAAAAGAAAACCACCGCCGGTATCTTGATCGTTTTGCGGGAATAGAAGATGAAGTAAAAGTTTTTTCCAAAACATTTATTGATCTTACAGATAAGCGAAAGACCCTGGAAGCATCCTTAAAGAGCGATAAAGAAAGGGAAGAGCGGCTGGATGTTTTAAATTATGCTATCGACGAAATCGCAAAGGCAAATATCCATGCAGGAGAAATGCGCGAGCTGGAAAACGAAGCCCAGAAACTTTCCGATTTTGAAAAACTGGCTGGTTTTATTCAGACAGCGGCAGAAAGTATAATTGACGGAGAACAATCGATATTAAGTCTTTCCCGCCGTGCTAAAAACGCCTTGGACAGCGCGCTGGGAGTTGATTCATCTCTTGGCGAAATTAACAGAAGGTTCGAAAATCTGTACTATGAAGCGGAAGATGTAGCAGGAGAGTTTAGATCGTATAAAGAAAGTCTTTCTTTTGATCCAAAAAGATTGGAAGAAGTTAACGAACGCCTGGCTTTGCTTCAAAAATTAAAAAAAAAGTACGCAAAAGATGCGCAAACTTTAGGCGGTAACGAAGAAGAAGCGATCCTTGCATGGAAAATACAAGCGGAAGCGGAAATAGAAGCATTATCAAGCGCAGAAGAAAACAAGGGAAAATTAAAAGATCAAATTTCAACTTTGGAAAAGGAAATTGTCGCAAAAGCGCAGGGCTTACGCCAAAAAAGAAGCGCTGCGGCTTCTAAATTAAGCCAGTTAATTACTGGTATCCTAAAACATCTTGGAATGCCAAATGCCTGTTTTAAGACGAATATTATTACAAAAGAACAGGACGGCAAGCCTTCTTTCGGACCTTATGGCGCGGAAGATGTAGAGTTTCAAATTTCCGCCAATACAGGCGAGCCGCTTAAAGACCTTGCCCGTATTGCTTCCGGCGGCGAGCTTTCCAGGGTTATGCTGTCGATTAAAACCGCCCTTCTTTCAGAGTATGATCAAGCTAAAGAGGTTTCTCAGGGTGTGGAAACCCTTGTTTTTGACGAAATAGATACCGGCATTGGCGGAGAGATTGCGCTTAAAGTAGGCGAATATCTGGCTAAAATAGGCAAAATATTGCAAATTTTTTGCGTTACACACCTAGCGAGTATCGCCGTAAGAGCCGATAATCATTTTAAGGTAGAAAAGAAAACCGAGGGCGGCAGAACATATACGGGAATTGGGCCATTAAGCGCCGAAGGCCGCAGGAAAGAAATAGCAAGGATGTTGGCAGGGGATGCGGGGGATGCCGCGCTTGCCCATGCTGACGAATTAATGAAAAAATATGGTAAGTAAACGGAGAAGATATGGCGAAAATTTCGGAAAATGAAAGACAGGCATATAGCGAAAGAGTTAAGTCTTATGTGGATGTGACCAAAGCTTTATTAAAAACCGAAAAAGATCTTGCGCAGGAAGCCAGGAAAAAACCGTCCGAGGCTCCCATGATAAAGCTGGCTCTTGCCGATGAAATGTTAAATTTGGCTTCTAATTATATTGCTGTAAACGGCGTTTCTCAGGCATTGTTAAGAGTAAAAAACGAAGAATCTTTAAACGATGCCAGAAAATCCCTGTATAAAGCCGTTATTTATCTGGAAGAAATAGTAAGTAATTTAATCGATGTTCCTTTTTCTGACTATGAAGATAAATTAAAATTAATTGTAGATTTCGATCCAAACCAAAGATATAATTTAATACGAAAATTGGGCTTTTCCATAGACCTTTTGGTGCATACCTACGGAGATAATACAAAATGGAGATGGACATTTGTCGAGCTGGAAGGCCGTTTTGCAACCGCCGCAAAAAATATTTTGGATTTAAAAAATGTTTACACAAACTCGTCTCCTGAATCCCCTTATTATGATTCTACTGTTTATCATTTAAGGCTGGTAAAGAAACTTTTGAATCAATCCGCGGACAGATACCGCGAAAAATACGAACTTTCTACAAGCCAGTTTTCCGATTTTAAGACGGGTATTTCATATTTAGCCGCTTTAAGACGGATCCACATTGTTCTTGCAGAAGCCGAAGAATCTGAGTCTATAAAGAAAAAACACGCTATTTGGAAACAAAAACTGGAAGCGGATATGAAAAAGCAAGAGGAAATGAAAAAGAGAGGAATGTGAGTCACAACCTGTATTTGACTTATTGTTGTTTTTTGTATTAAACTTAAAGTATAATGAAAAAACTATCTATTTTTTTGGCTATATTAATCTTTTTATCGGCTGGGCTTGCGGCTCAAACTGCGCCTGCAGGGCAGGGGGTGCCGACGGTTACGCAGATTAATGTGGAAGCCAGAAATAACCTTATTAGGCTTACATGGGTGGATTCCCCCGAGGCAAGAGGACCTGTCTATATTTTCCGTTCTGCACGGCCTTTTACGGACAGTATTCCGGCTAATATCCGGCCTGTTGTTGTTAGATATGGAACCCAATATTATATTGATGATACCGATGATATAGGCAGTCTGTATTATTTTGTCGCGGCAAGCGATATATATGGCCGCCGTTATGATACTATTATTCCGCAGATAAATAGCGCGAATGTAAATTTTGCCCAGCCGGATGCTCCTGCTCCTACCCCTGTTATTACTATGCCTGAACCTGCTCCCATAGAAGGGCTTTCTAATTTAAAAGCAGTTATGGATGGAGAAAAGGTAACAATAACCTTTAACAATACCCACTCAAGAAGGAATACAATTCTTTACCGCAGCACCCGGCCTGTGCGGAGCCCGCAAGATTTGCGGAACGCTGTTATTGTCCAGCCCGCCACGGATTCTTTTTATGAAGATTACCCTGTTCCGGGCCCCTCATGGTATTATGCTTTGGTATATGAAGATGAAGTATCAAGCGGGAATATATCTATTAACCCCGGAATTAACACAACTACTTCGGCAGTAGTAGTAACGGCAAGTCAGGCTGCGGGCAGATCTATGCGTTATAGGCCTTTGCCTGAATTAACCCTTAGCGATATGCAGGGCGGTTTTTTATCGAATCAGACACAGCAGCATCCTTTAGGCGCTGAATCTATAATCATGTTAAGAAATACGCAGACGCTGCCAAAAGAGCAGTTGGAATTAAAAAGACCTCGTGTTTTTGTAATTGATCTTCAAACTCCCGCCGGCGGCGAGGAATCCGCTTTGTTTCAGATAGTTAAAGAATACTTTGAAACATTTGAATGGGAAGGTGCCTGTACCATTTTGCGGCATTTTCTTTCTCTGCCAAGATCCAGAGATGTCGAAGCTCGCGCCCGTTTTTATCTTGGGCAATCCCTTTATTTTACGGGCAGCTATCGCGAAGCATTAATGCAATTTTTATCTTTTAGATCATATCATCAAATAGAAGCCAATATTTGGATCGATGCTGTGCTTGCGGCAATGGTGCAGTAATCTACCGCAGTGTTCTAAGCAAGGCTCTTAATTCGGGGTTTGCCGCTGACTCCGGTGCTATTCGGGCTGCAGATATTTCCTGCTGAAGAATAACTTCGTCTCCGGGTTCGATACGATCAAAAAAACCGTTAACTGTCAAAGTACCTATGCATATTTCTTCGTCTACATTGGTAATTGTTAATCTTCCTACAAGTTCGTCGGCGCTGAATGTTAAACCAATACCTTCGTTGGATACTTGCGGCCTGCCTTTTTTTACAATATCAAAAACTGCATTTGCCTGAACACGATCCGCTTTTCCCTTGTTAATAAGCCCCTGGTTTTGCCTGCGGGATAACAGCCGTCCGCGCAGAGGCATGGCGCTTGATAATTGATCCACTATTCCCTTGGAAGCATCGCGCAGTCTGTCTGTTCCCGTGCGAAATGTTTGAAAAGTTCCGGCGCTGGAACCTGTTCTGGCAACAAAGAGTTCTCCTTTTATGGAAATATCTCTTTCGTTTTCTGTTACGGATATCAGCATAAAATAATCAGCACCTGCTTCCCGCGCCTGCCTAAAAGCCTGAGAAAACGAAGCCTGACGCAGTTCCAAATTCATGGGTGTTATGTTTCGGTCGTGAATTAACAACTCTCTTACTACAGAAGCCGCAACTGCGCCGGCATCTGCATGGTAAAAGCTGGATTGGCCTGCAAGCGAAAATACGGCTGTTTTCCAGTGGCGTTCTGCAAGATCTACAGGATCAACCCGCCATTGCCTAAAAAGATTATTGGATAATAAAGATCCGTATGTTTCTACGGCATCATTTAAACTGCGATCCGCGATTCCCTGATCCTGCAAAAAGCGCAGTTCTTCCAAATAGCGGGCAGGGTAGCCCTGAAGCCGTAAAAGCTCCGCGTATTCGCGTCTGTCAGCGGCAAAGGGGTTTAGTCTTAAACCGCGCCTGTATTCGAATAACGCTTGATCCATCATGTGGCGGGAGCGGAAATTTCTTGCCTTTTCGAAATGCCATGCCGCCCATCTTGCGCGACGGGGATCTTCCAAAGTGGTTGATGCAATTAATGTATCTTCCAAAATAGCGCGGATAAATTCATCTTCGTTAATGGTGGTGGCAGTAGATAAAATAGTAATTGCTTCGTTGTTCCGCCTTAATCTTGTTAAAGATAAACCCTTTAAGTACCATGCGCTCATATTTTCCCTATTGCGGTCTATGATAATGTCGCATAGACGGATTGATTCTTCGAACTGATTATTACGATAACGGAGGGAAGCCATTAAAGACAAGGTAGGTTCGTGGTGCGGTCTAAAGTGCAAGGCTCGATCCGCATAACGGATTGCTTCCTGTAGCCTGTTGTTTTGGGCGTAAATATAGGCGGCAAAATAATAAACGCGGTAATCGTCGGAATGTTGTTTTAGCGCATTGTTAATATGGTTTATTGCCGCCTCTCCGTCTCCAAGGGAAAGGGTAACAAGCGCTAAAGAGATTAAAAGCCTGCGGTCGTCGGGATAACGGCGGACGGCCTCGCGGTAACGAATAAGCGCTTCGGACGACCTGTTTCTGGCAATGTCCAGTTCTCCTGCCGCAAAAAGCGCTTCCCTGTTGTAGGGTTCCTGTCTAAGAACTTCCGCCACAAGTGTAGAAGCGGCATCCAACTGTCCAAGCGCGATAAGGGTAAAAACCTCCAGGTTTGCGGCAGCCATATTGCCCCGCGAAAGCTGCCTTGCTCTTCGTACCCATGCCAGAGCTTCGTCAAATTCGGCAAGCTCGTAGTAACATTCAGCCAAAGCTGCTACAGCCTGTGCATGGGCAGGGTTTAATCTGAAACATTCAAGAAAAGATTCTACGGCAGAATACCAGTTTTCTTCCGCCATAAAATGCCTGCCCCGCTCGTAATGGTTTGCTGCGGTATTCTGTTGGGCAACTACATTTACGGGTAATATCATAATTGTAAAAATACAAAATAGAAAAATTAAAAGCCTGATTTTTAACATTGTCCCCCCTCCCTTAAAACCATTGTCATTCCTTTTTCGTAACAATTTTAATCGAGTTTATTTTATGTCCGTCCATTTCCTGAATTATAAACTCATAATCCTTATAACATATTTTTTCGTTTTTTACAGGTATTTTTCCGAAAAGGTCAAAGACAAATCCGCCAAGGGTATCAAAATCCTTAATGGGCAGTTCCATCTCCGTTTCTTCGGCAAGGAACTCCAAATTTACTCTGGCATCGCACTGCCAAATACCTTCACCAAGCTGTACAAGATCTTCTGTTTCTTGATCAAATTCGTCCTGAATGTCTCCGATTATTTCTTCGATAATATCTTCCATGGATACAATGCCGGATACTCCTCCGTATTCGTCTACCACTACGGCAATATGTATTTTTTTTCGCTTTAATTCGCGCAGTAGGTCATCAATTTTTTTAGAGACAGGAACAAAAAAAGGTTTTCTGACAAGTTCCTGAATGTCAAAAGATTTGTTGTTTACAAGGGCATTAAGAGCATCTTTTACATGCAGGATGCCGATTACATTGTCTACAGTGTCCTTGTAAACAGGGAAGCGAGAATGTTCGCTTTGGCAAATGCAGGAAAGAAGCTCGTCTTTGGAAGCGGATGCCGAAAGAAAGACAGTATCCGTTCTGGGAACCATTACTTCTTTGACAGTGGTGTCGGACAATTCTACAACACCGCGGATCATTTCCTGTTGATCTTCTTCTAAGTCTTTTATTGCGCGGGGATTAAGCTGAAAAGGGGTTTTCATATTATGCCCCCCATTATTCGTTCGCCTGCCAGCCTGACAAGGATTTCCTCCTGAAGAGCAAGCATAGGTTCCTGTTTATCGTTCGTTTCATGATTCATACCGTCTAAGTGTAGGATACCATGAATTATCAATCTGCGTAACTCCTCATCTTCGGTAATTTGCAGGTTTTTGGCGTTTTCTTGCAGGGTTTCCATGGAAATAACGATATCTCCGGGTAAATAAACGGTTGCTGCCCCTTCCCCGTTATCGCAGGTAATAGTTTCGCCCAAATTAAAGGAAAGAATATCTGTGGGTTCTTTTTTGCTTCGATACTTTAAGTTAAGCTCGGTTATGGTTTTGTCTCCGCAAAATAGGATAGAAAGTTCCCAGTTGTTTCGATTAATCTCTTTTAGTACTTTTAAGGCAAATTGGCTTGCTTTATCCGACCAGTCAGGTAAATCAATATCCTGCGCGTTTATTGCGACATTATTCATTTGTCTTTCTCTTTTTCTTTTTCATCGTTTTTTTGGTTGGGGTATTCTATTCTTGTGTGGTAATAACCGGCAAGAACCTTTACAAATGCCGTTTTAATTGTTTCCAGTTCGCGGAAGGAAAGATCAGATTCAGAAAGCTGTCCATGTTCAATCTTCGAGTCAAAAAGCTGTTTAATGAATTTTTCTATTTTTCCGGCTGTGGGTTTTTCCAGTGTTCTTACGGCAGCTTCGGTAATATCCGCCAGCATTACAACCGCAGATTCCTTCGAACGAGGGGGATTTCCGGGATATACAAAATCTTCGGAATCCACTGTTTCTTCCTGTTTTGCGGCTTTATTATAAAACCAAGAAATTACCGAATTCCCGTGATGTTCTCCTATTATGGATATAACATCCTTTGGCAGTCCAAGGTTGTGCGCTTTTTCTACTCCAAGTTTTAAATGGCTGCGGATAATTGTCGCGGAAAGACGCGGGTTAATATCATCATGTTTATTATGTTCTGTTTGATTTTCTACAAAGTAGTCGGGGTTGTCAATTTTTCCAATGTCATGGTAGTAAGAACTGACACGAGCAAGCAGGGCATTTGCTCCTATGTCCTGGCACGCCTGTTCCGCAAGGTTTGCGACCATTAGCGAATGGCTGTAAGTTCCGGGAACTGTCGTAAACATTTTTCGCAGGATTGGCGCGTTAAGATCGGAAAGCTCCATTAATCTAAAAGTTGTTACCGCATTAAGAGCGTGTTCCAGCGGGGGAAGGAAGCCAAGCGTTAACATTCCGGAAACTATGCCGTTTAATGCTGCCCAAAAAAGCATGGGAGGGTAGTCCATGATATGCGCCTGACGAATTAACAGTACAACAACAACGGCAAAACAATTTGCAGCCGCTATAAGGAGACCTGCTTTTATTAGACTCATTCTGTTTTGCGCATTGTGCAGTACATTGGAAGCAACAGCGCCGGACACCAAAGCAATAATATACGAATGAGTGTCAAACGCGCCTGCAAAGTATGCGCCAATGGGAAGAGCCAAAGCCATTATCATGGCAGGCCTTGTTCCTAAAAAAACAGATATTATCATTATAAAAAGTCCGGTAGGGACAGCAAGCGATACGGGGAATCCTTCGGGGCCCGGAGAAAGATTATTTAAAAGTACAGTGCCAATAATGTAGGAGCCTGTTATAACGGCAAGCATATATTTTTCGCTGGTTGTTAATGTTCTGCCAATAATTATAGAGCCGCGTAAAGCGCTGAACAAAGAGTATAACAGCAATATTAAAAGCGAAAAGCCGATTATATTGCGCGGGTCTTTTTTTGGAAACTGCGCGTAAAGCGCCTTTAGATCTTCCATTTCGGATTCTGTAACGATAAAACCCTTTCTAATTATTCGCTGGCCTTTTTCTATATTGCGAACAGTGGTAGTTGTTGCCTGTTCATTGGTTTCTTCGCTAAGATATGATATTGCAATCGATGCCGTAATATCCCTGTCCGCTACTTTGCCTGCTTCGAAATTGCCGATATCCCTTATTGCTTCCGAGCTTTGACTTGATATTATTACAACAGCCGCTATTATAAATAATGCTATGCTAAAAAGATCGGGGCCTGATTTAAAATAGCCAAAAAAGGCGGATATACTTTTTTTAATTTTAGTTGATAATTTAATTTTCTCTTTCATTGTATGCCTGTATTATTTTTTTTATAAGGGGGTTTCGGGCTACATCGTTTGTATGCAAAAAAGAAAAATGTAGTCCGTCTATATTCCTTAGAATTTCCAGAGCATGTAAAAGCCCCGAATCTGTTTTGCGCGGCAAATCTATTTGCGTGGAGTCTCCCGTTATTATTGCTCTGGCTCCATTGCCAATTCTTGTAAGAAACATTTTCATCTGTTCTTTTGTTGTATTTTGGGCTTCGTCAAGAATAACCATGCAGTCATTAAGGCTTCTGCCTCTCATATATGCCAGGGGCGCTATTTCTATAGCCCTTGATTCTTCCAATCTGTTAATTACATCGTATGGGACAAGAGATTCCATTGCGTCATAAAGGGGTTTTAGGTAAGGATCTATTTTTTGCGCAAGATCCCCGGGCAGAAATCCAAGGTTTTCTCCGGCTTCTACGACAGGACGGGTAAGAATAAGTTTACGCATTTTTTTAGAAAGCACTGTCTGAAGAGCATGAGCAATTGCAAGATATGTTTTTCCGGTTCCGGCTGGACCTATACAAAAGCATATTTCGTTTTCCCGCATTGCCTGTATGTAAAGCGCTTGATTATTGCTGCGAGGATGAACTCTGTGGATACCGTGGGGAATTTGTATTACGGAATCTCTGACCTCGACATCGGTTGCTAGAGCGTGTATGAATTCGGCGGAGGGTGCATCACCTTCATTAACTGCCGCTATAAGGTTGTCTATCATATTTCTAAAGCGTTTAACCCCGGTTTTATCCCGGCTTTCGAAGTGAATCTCATTGCCTCTGGCTGTTATAAACCCGCCAAGGGAACCCTCTATTATTCGAAGATTCCCATCGTTTGCACCGCATACCCCGGACAAAAGTTCCCTATTGTCAAAAGTTATGGTTATTCCTTCCTCCAAAAAAACTCCTTCCTAATCTTATAGGCATATATAGGGGTATGTCAATATGAATTTCGTTGTTATATTAAGAATAAAGATTATCTTATTGACCATCTATCCTGCTTCCCGTCGTAACTGAAATCCGACTTTAATTCGGATATAGGCGTCCACTTTACGACAAAGGATATATCGGTAGTAACTTCCCATCTTGGAAGAACAGGGTTAGTTTGATTCAGGTGAGGATAAACATCTACTTCCAATTTTGCCTCCCAGTCTCCCAGGTGATGAATAGCGCCTATACTAAAACTTCTCATCTTAAAGCCTGTTCTTTGTCGTTTAGATTCATCGAAAAAATCAAAAGAGTCTATTAGATCCGTAAACATATTATATTGACGGTCGTGTAAACCCTCGTACATAAATGTATATTCTTCCATGCCCGGAACATTCTTAAAGTACCTCATAATAACCGAGTTATTTGATGTTGCAGACAGTGTTATATCCAGAAATTTGTTAATTTTAAAAGTGCTTCTTAAGGTAAGATTCAAACTGGAATTGGTATGTTTTATAAGATCAAATTTAAGTGATGAGTTCAAGAATAACGAAAAGTTAAGAAGATTGGCAATAATATCTGTTTCCGGAAAATTTTTGTTATAAGTAAAAGATAATTCACTGGGTTGAAATACAGGGTCGCCATAATCTACCCATCCTCCGCTTGCCGGACCCAGAATAAATTCGGACTTTTGTGTTTTTCTTGCAGAAAAACTTGTTATAAAACTGGAGCTGAATAACGATAAAGAAGAAGAAAGATTGGTAATATCATTGTTTTCTTCCGGCTTTATTACCATGCTTAAATTAAAACTGTTTTTGCCAAAAGTAATTGTTTCTGTAATATTGATTGGATCATATATCCATTCACCCGGTTTTTCCAATGCGTCATCGGCTGTCCGCCTTATTCGAAAATTGATATTTGTTACAGAATTCCAGAATCTTAAAGTAGCGTTAGTTGATATTAACGGATCAAGCGGCGGAAGATCCAGCCCAAGCGTTAAATTTTGCTGTTTGTTAAGAATATTCGCCGAAATATTTGTCGATATACGGTGATTTTTTAATCCGTATATATCTTTTCCATCGCTTGTATCTTCTTTTGCCCATGAACCCCAAACAGGCGTAAGTTCGGGACCGTCTCCATTCGAATATCTTTTTGAATGTACAAGAGTGCCTCCAAGATTATATTGCAGGTTTGATTGGCCAAAAATTTCATCGTTAAGAAGCGGGCGGACAGTTCCGTTATACAAGTATGTTGAATTATATCTTGTAAAGCCGTACAGCTTCCTTCTTTCTTCTTCGACTCTTGCCGGGTCCGGTACTCCCGATGGAGACTGAGGGGTGCTGAAAAACGGAGCCTCATCGTTAATGAATGTATAATCTCTCCATGTTCCGCTTCCGGAAAATGTTATTGTATTTGCAAACAAACCTGTCGAATGATTCAAATTAAAATTGATGTTTGTAGTGCCGCTGACAGTTGTTATGATCGATTGAACATCGCTCCAGTCAACATCTTCCGCAGTAGCCCAGTGGCCATGTCCCGACATAAATTGAAGTTCGGAAGAACTTGTTGGGTTTATCGAATAATCAATATTAAAAATAATATTTCCCGTTCTTGGCAGTTCAAAACGCTGTGCTAAAGCAGGAAGAGTTAATATATCATCGGAAGCAGGTCTTTGAGCTTCTGCACTTTCTTTTTCCCACGGAGATATAACTTCCCCTATGCCCTCCAGGAGATTTTTAATATCGGCAGTTGAGGCCGCCGCAGCTCTTTGCCCCTGTTTTCCAATCGACAAAGGAGTGCCGGAGATTGCAGCGGAAACATTATAGATTGTATAAAGATGCGGAACAAAAAAACTGCGTGTAGGAGAATTAGAATTAATTGCAAGATCTATCGATTCCCTGAATGTTAATGTTGAGGACAAATTGGTAATAGAGGCTCTGGTTACATAAGGATTTAAAAAACTTACTTGCGGATTTATATTAGCGTTTAATTTCCAAAGAGGCGCGCTAAGAGGTGATATAGACGAAGTGGTCTCGAATGTTCCCTCTTGAATCTGTTTAACCAATTCAAAATAATCCAAGCTTTCCGAGCGATCAGAAAAATCACGGGGAACATAAGGGTCGGAATAATATGGAAAATCCCAGGAAATACTTCCGTAGCGCATATTAATTCCGCTTTTAAAATGCAAATTGTAACGGAAAGGAACAGGTATGGAGAAAAAATTGGAATGATTCCAGTCAGATGATCCGTCATTAGTATGAGCATAAGGAGAATAGTTGCCGCTGCTTATAGGCGAGACTGTCCTTGTGTAGCCAAATCCCAAAGATAAACCTATGGCTTCGTTTAGAATACCTGTTCTTGGAAGAGAAAATTCGATTCCTGCGAATGTTCCCATATTTACATAATGATCTACAAGCAGCTTTAAGGTTGGTTCGGTAACGCTTACAGCTTTTTTTCCGGTGCTGCGAAGAAATACCCCCTGCAATTCCTGTTCCATGCCGCTTGCACCGCCAAGAATTTTTAAAATAGTATTCTGTTCTTCCGTGTCTGATTTTGGTCTGCCCAATATATAGGTGGTTGTTTGAACAAATGCACCCTCTCTTGATCTGAAACCTATAACAGGATGGAAAAGAAGTTCATCTACGGGGTAGAAAAAGAAAGGAATGTACAGCATGGGCAGTTCGCCTACTTTTAAGACCGCGTTAAAAATTGCAAAGTCAGATCCGGGAAGCAGCCATATTTTTGACGCGGTTATTGACCAATATGATTCTTCCTCATTCGCGTTTGTTATGGTTGCATCAGTTAAAATAGTAACATCTTCGCCTGTTCTGGAAATTATCCTGCCGGAAAACATATATCCGGTATCTTCGCCGCCAAGATTTCTTTCAGAGCTTCCATCAAGAAAAACGCTGGACCAATTATCGATATTTACCGTTATATTTTCTCCGCGGAATGTTTCTATTGTTCCGTCAGATGCCGTTGTTTTAATATAAACAACGCCGCCTCTTGCCGTTAGAGTATTTCTTGTGCGGTTAAATATTATTTCTTGCGCGCTTATGGTGTGAATATTATCGCCGTCTTTCATGTTAAGTTTTACATCGCCCCGTAAACGCGCGTATTCTTCGTCGATTACTTCTATTTTAAAATACTCGGATGTTTGCGCGGATTCTATAGTTATTACTTTTTGATTCTCCGGTACCGGTGTTGTTTCTGTCAATTCATAGTGTTGCCTTATTCGCCTGGAAAGCTCTTCCCTTGTTCCACTTTCCGGAAGCCCAAGCGATCTTGATAATGCCGCAAGTTCGGGCAGTGTAGATGTTTTAATTTCCATCTCTATACGCCGCTGTTCCGTAGTTAATGTATTATTAGCTTCTTCTGCTTCAGGTGGTTCTTGAGCGGCAATTAAATTTACAAAAAGAGAGAAAAAACAAATAAGAAGAAGCGTTTTATTTTTCATTTTTTTTGTTACTTCTTAACATTTGGGCAATATATTCGCCGGTGTAAGAATCACTGCATTTAGCAACCTGTTCCGGCGTACCTGCAGCGATTATATAACCGCCCTTATCGCCGCCTTCCGGTCCCAAATCTATAATGTGGTCTGCTTGTAAAAGTACATCCAGATTATGTTCTATCATTATAACGGTATTTCCCTGATCAACCAACCTCTGAATAACCTCCATAAGCTGTTTTACATCGGCAAAATGCAGGCCTGTAGTGGGTTCGTCTAAAATGTACAAGGTTCTGCCTGTAGAACGCTTGGAAAGTTCCAATGCCAGTTTTACTCTTTGCGCTTCTCCGCCGGAGAGGGTTAGAGCAGATTGCCCCAGTTTTACATAACCAAGGCCGACAGAAAGCAGTGTTTGCATTTTACGGGCTGTTTGCGGAATTGGAGCAAAAAAAACGGCAGCTTCTTCTATGGTCATATCCAGAATATCCGCTATATTTTTGCCCTTGTATCGAATTTCCAAAGTTTCTTTGTTAAATCGTCTGCCTTGGCAGACATCGCAGGTAATATAAACATCCGGCAAAAAGTTCATTTCTATTTTGATAGTGCCGTCCCCTTCGCAATTTTCGCATCTTCCGCCCTTTACATTAAAAGAAAAACGCCCGGGTTTGTAACCTCTTGTTTTTGCATCCGGCAGATTAGAAAATAAATCCCTGATTGCGGTAAATCCTTCTACATAAGTTATTGGATTGGAGCGGGGAGTGCGGCCTATCGGGCTTTGATCAATATCGATAACTTTGTCGATATATTCATCGCCTGTAAGTTTTTTATACGCGCCTTCGGTACGACTGGAATTGTAAATCCTGTTGGCAAGAGCGGGGTATAGGACATCGGAAAGAAGTGTAGATTTTCCGGAACCGGAAACGCCTGTAATGCATGTAAAAACGCCCAAGGGAATATCAACATTGATATTTTTTAGGTTATGCTCGCTTGCTCCTTTTATTTTTATAAACGCGCTGTTTCCCTTGCGCCGTTGTTTTGGAATTATCATTCTAATTGCGCCCGCCAAATATTGTCCTGTAAGGCTTTCTTTTACTTTGATAATATCGTTTACGGTTCCTTGCGCGACAACTTTTCCGCCATGCACACCGGCTCCCGGCCCCAAATCTACAATATGATCCGCAGTCCGTAATGTTTGTTCGTCATGCTCTACGACAATCAGCGTGTTGCCAAGGTCGCGCAGATACAGGAGGGTGTCAATCAGGCGCTGGTTGTCTCTTTGATGAAGCCCGATAGAAGGTTCGTCTAAAATATAGAGTACACCGACAAGACTGGAACCAATCTGAGTTGCAAGGCGAATCCTTTGGGCTTCTCCTCCGGAGAGTGTTGCCGCTTTGCGTTCCAGGGAAAGATAATCCAGCCCTACATTTTTCATAAAACCAAGGCGCGAGTTTATTTCTTTTAATATCTGATTGGCAATTTTTTTTTCGCTGGCGTTTAATTTTACATTTTCAAAGAATTTTAGAGAATCCGTTACAGAAAGACAGGAAAGTTCCCAAATATTTTTTCCCGCAACCGTTACAGCCAGCACTTCCGGTTTAAGCCGTTTGCCTTCGCAGTCTTCGCAATGTTTATGGCTCATAAATTTTTCCAGCCAATCTTTAACCTGTGTCGATTGTGTTTCCAGATAACGGCGTTTTAATTCTTCCAGAATGCCGGGAAACTGCGACTGGTATTCAAAGTGGCCGGTGCCTTCGCGGTTTACATATCGTACTTTTATATCATCGTCAGTGCCGTAAAGGATAGCGTTTACTATTTTTTTTGGCAGTTTGTTAAAGGGGGTGCCAAGATTAAAGCTGTAATGTTTAGCTAATGCCTTAAAACGGCTGCGGTTCCATGCCGCGTCCGGATTATAGGGTATTACTGCGCCTTCATTAAACGAAAGCGAACGGTCAGGAATTACAAGATCGGGGTCAAACTCCAGTTTAGATCCAATGCCGCCGCAGCCTGTGCAGGCTCCAAAGGGATTGTTAAACGAAAAAAGCCTGGGCTGTAATTCCGGAATAGATACACCGCAGTCCGGACAGGAATTTTTTTGCGAAAAAATATGCTCCATTGTTTTTTTGTCTTCGGTAACAAGCACATTCATAAGTCCGTCTGCTGTTTGCAGGGCGGTTTCTACAGATTCCGCCAGCCTTGCGCGGATTCCCTTTCCCATGATAATTCTGTCTACAATAATTTCTATGGAGTGCTTTTTTTGTTTATCCAGTTTGATGCTTTCGTCCAGGCTTACGGGAACACCGTCGATCCTTGCTCTTGCAAATCCCGCCTTGCGCGCATCTTCTATAATTTTTTGGTGCTCGCCCTTTTTCCCGCGAATGACAGGAGCCAAAAGCTGAATTTTTGTTCCTTCTTTATACTGCAAAATTGTTTCGATTATAGAATCAACGGGCTGTTCGCGGATTTCTTTTTTACAGATAGGACAGTGAGGCACGCCGACTCTGGAAAAAAGCAGGCGGTAGTAATCGTAGATCTCGGTTACTGTTCCTACGGTAGAGCGCGGATTACGGTGGGTGGTTTTTTGTTCGATAGAGATTGCCGGAGATAATCCTTCGATATAATCTAAATCGGGCTTGTCCATACGCCCTAAAAATTGTCTTGCGTATGCGGACAGGCTTTCTACATAGCGGCGCTGTCCTTCCGCAAAAATGGTGTCAAATGCCAGGGAGCTTTTCCCCGAACCGGACAGCCCGGAGACAACAATTAGTTTGTTTCTGGGCAGTTCTAAATTGATGTTTTTAAGGTTATGCTCGCGCGCTCCCCTTATGATAAGTTTGTCCATGTTATAGAAAGAATACTAAATTTTTGTAGAGTGGGGAATAGGTGGATTTGCGGGGTCGCCATTTAACACGAAAAACAAGGAAAATGCTTTAAGTTTTAATTCTTTTCTATGAATTCCGTGTTAAATGGTAATATGCTGTTTTAATTAGGTTTCGTGTTTGCGGTTGGGGCTATGTTCGCAGCCCATTGAATTGGACAATACATTTTTGCCGCAGTATTTGCATTTTCCGCCGCCCGAGCCGTGGACATGTCTTCTGTTCGGCGCTCCAAGGCAGCCAAAGCCATATTCGGCTTTACCGCAGTACATGCATCGTTTTTCGTCCGTGTTGTGCTTGTGTAATCCATTTAAGCTTTTTGGGCATCCCGGACCAAATTTTGTAGAACCGCAATAGTCGCATCTTGTTGTAATTTTTTTGGGTGTTATAAGCATTCTAACCTGGTCTTGTTTTGAAAGTTGTTCGACTTTTTTCTTTTTTTTGGCAACAGCCGGTTTTTTGGGAGGTTTTGCTGTTTTAGGATTGTACGCTTTAACTTTTACCTTCTTGTCAGCAGTTTTCTTTGCTGCCTGTTTTGTTTTTGCCGCCGGTTTTGCCTTTGCTTTTACCTTTGCCTTTGCCTTGTCTTTTTCTTTTTCCTTGGCTTTAGCCTTTGCAAGTTTTGCAAGTGTAGCCTTTAGTTCCTTTTCAAGTGCCGCAACCGATTTTTCCGGTTTTTTTGCAGGCGCTTTTTTGGTTTTTTCTGTTTTTGCAGCCATTTTAATCTCCTTAAAAATATCTTACATAAATTATAATGTTATTATAATATCGGCATTTAGTCAAAATTTATAGTATAAAATCAGCGCGCTATTGAATGAGTCAATATATCAAATATAAAAATGCTTGATAAATATCTATATAATTGTTAGTATTAAAATAGGAGATTTATAGTGATACTTACCGAATTGGGTACGCCCATTGCCGATTTACTAAATAAAATTAACGAAACTTGGAGGCGTCTTTGAAGACGCTGACTTTGCGGGGCGTATAGCAGAACTGGAAGCCAAATCCGCCGAACCGGGTTTTTGGAACAATCAGGAAATGGTCGAAAAAACCATGTCCTCTCTTAAAAGTCTTAAAAATCGATACGAACCGTGGAAATCCCTGCGCGAAGAAGCTGCCGACCTTCAAACCCTTTTCGAGCTTGCCATAGAAGCAAAAGACGAAAAAGAAGCTGTCGGCATAGAAGTATCCTTAAAAGGTTTAACCGAAAGATACGAAAAACAAAATATTTTCGAGCTTATGACGGGCGAAATGGATAAACAAGCCTGTTTTCTTACCGTTCATTCGGGAGCGGGCGGAACAGAAGCCTGTGATTGGACGCAGATGCTCTACCGTATGTACTTGCGCTGGGCAGAGCAGAAAGGTTTTTCTGCGGAAGAAGTTGATTCTCAGGAAGCAGAGGGCGGCCTAAAATCCGCTACCTGTAAAATCGAAGGCGATTTTGCATACGGTTATTTAAAAGGCGAATCCGGCATACATCGTCTTGTAAGGATAAGTCCGTTCGATTCTAATGCAAGAAGACATACTTCTTTTGCATCGGTTTATCTTTTTCCGGTTATTGATGATACAATCGAAGTAGAGGTAAAACCCGAAGATCTGCGTGTGGACACATACCGTTCCGGCGGCGCGGGTGGGCAGCATGTAAACAAAACGGACAGCGCGGTTCGCTTTACCCATTTGCCTACGGGGATTGTTGTCGCTTGTCAAAGCGAACGCAGCCAGATAAAAAACCGCGCGACAGCCATGAGTATGCTAAAGGCGCGTTTGTACGAACATTACAGGCAGGAAAAAGAAAAAGAAAACGCAAAATTTTCGCAGGAAAAAAAAGATATTTCCTGGGGTAACCAGATAAGATCTTATGTGTTTCAGCCATATACAATGGTAAAAGATTATCGTACAAAAGTAGAAAAGGGAAATATCCAGGCAGTAATGGACGGAGATATAGATCCATTTATCGAGGAATATTTAAGATTTAGCTGGCGGAATAATGTATAGGGAACTTGCTTGGGAGTTATTAAATTGATTAGAAAGATTTTTTTATTACCGATTATTTTTTTCTTGTTAAGCCCGCTTATTTTTGCCAGAGGAAAGGCTGATGAAGAAGAAGTAAAAACCCAAAACGACGAATGGATTCTTTGCATTACCAATTTAAATACTACAGCTTTAGAACCGGAAAAAAGAATTGTTACAGGTGTAATTTTAAGAAGGCTGGTGGAAAATATAGAATCCATAAATTTCCGCACGCGAATATCAAGTGAATATGCCTATTATGAAGAGGCGGCATGGGCAAATAAACGATCAACTGCCGCAAAAAATTTAGCGGTAAAACAAAATGAACGCTCTCTTTTATTGTTTCGCGGCGAACCTGACTGGAGATATAGAGCCAATCTTGCAAAGTTAGATTCGGAAATAGAAAAGCTGCAAGCTGAGCTGGAAGAAATCGATAAAAACGCTCCAGTTATAAATAAAGAGCCTGTTTTTAAATTGTTTTCCGGTAATTTATCTTTTCAGTTTCCGGAGGCTCCGGTATCCGGCAATGAATACAGATTTTGCACATCTCAAAAAGCGGATGCCGCTCTTATAGGGACAATATCTGATTATCACGGGCGATTTATAGTTACATTAAAACTATACACAATTTTTACAAGATCGTTTGTTTGGGAAGAACGAATAATATTTTCCCACGAAGATTTGGAAAGCGTGTTGGAAGAATTTTCCCGTAAATTGATTATCGTTCTTTCCGGAAACAAGCCGGGCGCTGTTGAGATAACCGCTGAGCCGGAAGAAGCCCTTGTCCTTATAAACAGATCTTTTGCCGGCAGAGGAAAAACCGATGTTCTGGAATTTCCGCCCGGAAGAATTACGGTAACGGCAGCCGCCCCTGATTTTGAAAGTATTACTTTTGAAACAGATATTGCTCCGGGGGAGCTGTCTCAAATTAGTATCAATCTTAAGCCAATAGAATATGCAGATGTAGAAATTACCGGAAACCATAAGGGGCTTTCAGGCAATGTGTATCATGGAGCAATGTATGTAGGAGAAGCACCTTTAACTTTACGGCTGCCTGTAAATTATTTGGAATTAATGGAATTACAAATTGAATCGGGAGATAAAGGCAGGATTGTTTTTTCTACACCGGATGCAAATGGAATTGCAAATTCCATAAATATTCGTACAATCAGGCAGCCGCGTCAGGGAAGCGTAGATACGGCGCGGCGATTGTACTACTGGTCATGGGCAGGTACTTGGGCTTCCGGTATTGCCGCGTGGATATCCTATCATGAATATAATAATTTGGCAACGGCTTTTGTTCAGGGCGGCTCCAATAATCTTGGCTTATATAACGATACAAATACAATGTATAATGTTTATATGGGAACACTTATTGCTTTGGGCGCTTTTGTAGCGTTGGATTTAATATTGATGGCAAGATATATCTATGTATCCAACAGGGATTCTACTACTGTAAGGACAGGCAAATAAATGAAATTTGGCGAAAGAATAAAAAAGTTTTTTTCCGGAAAACAAGGTGTCTCGGACGAGCTTTTGGAAGATCTTTGTGACTTGCTTATAGAAGGCGATTTTGGCGCGGCCGAGGCGTATAAAATTACAGAAATGTTAAAAGCAAAATGTAAAAAAGAAAATACGGATACACCTCTTCCCGTACTTGCGAAATTGTTAAACGAAGAACTTGCAAAGGCAAAACCGGTAAATGTTCCTGCGGCGGACGATAAGTTAACCGCTGTTCTTATTTTAGGCGTAAATGGAGTTGGAAAGACAACCAGTGCCGCAAAACTTGCAAATTTATATACGGAAAAATACGGAAAAAAGACAATTCTTGCTGCCGCAGATACATTCAGGGCAGCGGCAATAGATCAATTAAAAATTCATGGAGAAAAATTAAACACCAGAGTAATTGCGCACAAGCATGGCGGCGATCCTGCGGCGGTTGTATATGATGCCTTGGAAGCGGCTGTTTCGTCGGGATATAATCTTGTAATTACCGATACTGCCGGCAGAATGCATACAAAATCGGCGCTTGTAGAAGAGCTTCGCAAAATAGACAGGGTAGTGGAATCAAAGGCAGAAGGCGCGCGTTATTTAAAATATCTGGTACTGGATGCTACTACAGGAAGAAACGCATATTCGCAGGCAGAAGTTTTTAACGAAGCTGTAGCATTGGATGGAGTTATTCTTACAAAGTACGATTCCACCGCCAAAGGCGGAGTAATTTTTTCGCTTGCGTCAGAATTAAAGTTGCCTGTTGCATTTGTCTGCACAGGCGAAAAATACACAGATATTGATTTTTTTGATCCAATAAAGTTTACAAAGGAATTTACCGGAATTGAATAAAGAGTCTATTGCGATTATTATTGTTATAATTCTCATTTTTACCGCAGGTTTTATTGCATTAACACAGGAAGCCGAGTTTTTTATTGATGTACCGGAAACCGAAGAAACAACAGAAATATCTGAAATATCTGAAATGGATGAATTAGCCGAAGAATTGGATTTTAGTTTAGATTTTGATGATGATTACGAAGATGTGCCGCCTTACAGGGGTTATATTTACGCAAGAGAGATACCAAATTGGGTACAGCCAAGGCGCTGGTTTCGTTCCAATGCGGGAGGTATTGCCATAGAAGAGATGCCGTCGCGGCTTTCCGCTCTTCGCCACGAGTATTCTCTTGCCGTGGATTTTGCCTATAAAGAAGATTTGCCGGACGAGGTTTTTCCGTTTTACAATGACGACGAAGATTATATCGAAGTTCGTTTTCTTTATGAAAACGGCATTCAGTCAAGGACGCAATGGATATTCAGGGACATAAACGCTAAACAAAGACTTGTTGCTGTTTTTTCAGAAAAAGAAGACAGGACAGGCTTTATAGAAAAATATGACGATTCCGGGCTTTTACAGGTAGAATATGGTTTTTTGGAAGAAGGAAAAAGAAACAAAACGGAATATTCTTTTAACAACACAATGCTTATTACCTCCGCTGTTTATGATTGGGAAGAAGAAGCAAAAGATTATTTTTTGTCTTATATCGATACTTATTTATATAACCGCTCCATGTTTTTGCGTGGAGTCGAAAGAAGATATTACAAAGACGAACAGGTTTCTTTTTTGGACGAACCTGTAAGACTTACCCTTCCTTCCAGTATAAAAAAAGCCATAGACGATAAACTGTTTTTAGAGGCTAGATATAATTCGCTTCCCGAATTTTTTGGCGCTGCGTCTGTCAGCAAAGATTATAAAATGGTTTACAGGACAGATGATAGAAACAGAATTTTAACGCAAACGCTTTACGACGCGGAAGATAAAGTTGTATGGGTTATTACAAATACATGGAAAGGCGAACGAATAGAGTCAATTACAAAAAGGGAAGGCGATACGGTAATGACAGCTTCCTATGTATACAATTCCGAAGGAAAAGTAGTAAGAGAAAGTAATTCTAAAAACGGAGTTTTGGAAAGGGTTGTTCGCATAGACGGAAAAATAGAAATAGAAGAACTGTATTTGGATAATGTTATTGTTCTTCGTGCTGTATGGGATGATGGCAGAAAAATATCAGAAACAAGGATAATAAATAATTGAAAAATAAATGGGTTTTATTTACAGCTTCTCGTTTTATTTTTAAGGGACGCAGTAATTCTCCGGTTCTTGCGATTTTAGGGATAGCTACAGGCGTTCTTGCATTAATTATTATAATTTCTGTTATGAACGGTTTTCAGCTTGGATTTATAGAAAGTATCCTGGAAATTTCTTCGTATCATATTAGAATAGAATCTTTTAAAGAAGAAAACCTTAATTTGCTTACGGAAAAAATAAACTCTGTTTCTGGTGTAGAAGCCGCAGTTCCATTCAGGGAATTTCAGGCAATAGCAAGGGGAAGAAGAATAGGCCAGCAGGCGATTTTTGTAAGGGGGCTAAACGGAAATACCCTGGAACTGGATAATAAAATGGCGGAAAGACTGGATTTCGAAGAAGGTGAATTTGACATAAAAAATTCCGGCTCTATTTTACTGGGAGGAGAACTGGCAAGAAAGCTAGGCGTATTTATTGGCGATGAAGTAACAATGTTTTCCATTACAGGAATTATGTCCAGCGAAGAATCCGCCCTGGAAAATTACAATGTTGCGGGAGTATTCAGAACAGGTTATTACGAATATGACAGTACATGGGCAATTATAAATATTAACAATAATTCGTTTATAATAAACGAAAGCGAGCCAATTCTTGGAATTAAAATTACTAACCGTTTCCATGATAAAATAGTTATGGAAAGAATTAATAAAGCGTTGTGGACATACCATGAATTCGAAAATATTAAAATAACAACATGGCGGGATTATAACAGTTCTTTTTTTGGCGCTTTAAGGACAGAAAAACTTTTTATGTTTATTCTTGTCGGGCTTATTTTTATTGTAGTTGGGTTAAATATTTTTCAGGCACAAAGAAGATCTGTCCTGCAAAGACGGGAAGAAATCGGGCTTTTACGGGCTATTGGCGGAACAGAAAATGCTGTAAGGTTTGTTTTTGTGCTGGACGGTGCAATTATTGGGTTTACAGGAGCATGTATAGGGCTTATTGCGGGTCTTGGCATTGCAACAAATATTCAAAGGTTTTTTTCCGTAATAGAAAATATTGTAAACTTTTTTATTGGCATTTTAAATTTAATAGCCGGTATTTTTGGCATGGGCTGGGCGGAAAATTTTGCCGTTTTTTCGCCGCAGATATTTTATATTAAAGAAATTCCTTCCAGGGTTTTGCCTATGGAAGTATTTATAATATTTATGTTTGGATTTTTATCTGCTCTTTTGGCGGCATGGTTTGCGTCAAGAAAAGTAATTAAAATACAGCCTGCGGAGGTTTTGCGTTATGAATAATTCTGTGTTATTAGAGGTGCGTGACATTGTTAAAAATTATGTATCAGGAACAGAAACCCTAAAAATCCTGCAAGGGATAAACCTTACTGTGGAACAGGGTAAAACTGCCGCAATTTCTGGAAAAAGCGGAAGCGGTAAAAGCACCCTGTTAAATATTATTGGCGGCCTTGATCGTGCCGACGAAGGAAGCGTCTTTATCCAGGGAGAAGATATAACAAATCTTGATGAAAAAGAAATGTCAATTTACAGATCCAGAAAAGTAGGCTTTATTTTTCAGTTCCATTATCTTTTAAAAGATTTTACGGCTTTGGAAAATATAATGCTTCCCGCCTACATTGCGGGAGTTAAAAAAAAGGATGTCCTGGAAATGGCAAAATCCCTTTTAGCGGATGTTAAATTGGAAGATCGTGCGGGACATTTTCCTTCGCAGTTATCTGGAGGAGAACGCCAAAGGGTAGCGGTTGCGCGCTCTATGGTTAACGATCCTGATCTTATACTGGCAGACGAACCCACCGGAAACCTGGATCCGCAAAACAGCGAAATTGTAACGCAGCTTCTTTTTTCCAGCGCTCAAAAAAGAGGCAAGACATTAATTGTTGTCACACATGACGAAAGAGTAGCCTCTTATGCATCAATGCGATTTATTTTGGAAAACGGTAAATTATGAAAAAAAGAGCGTCATTTTTTATTGCTTTAAGATACCTTTGGTGCAGGGCGCATGAAGGCGGCCGTTATCTTAGAGGGGCAGCCACAGGGATTGCTGTAAGCCTTATTCCAATTATTGTAACATTAATTGTAGCGGATGGAATGATTACCGGAATTATAGATCGATACCTTGAATTTGGAACAGGACATATACAGATTTTTGATCCATCGGGCAATGTGGAAGATCAAGCTGAACTTATTAAAAATATAAAGGGTGTAAGAGGCGTATGGCCCGAAAGAAAGGGAATGGGTGTAATTGCCGGAAAAACCGGAAAAACCGGGGTTACAGTACGAGCCACAGAGCCGTCTTTCTGGGAATATTCCGATAGCGCGAAATTTCTAAAAATTAAAGATGGAGTTCCTGCGCCACAGACAGACCGTGATATTGTTTTAGGAGAGGCTCTTGCGTTAAATATTGGAGTTAATGTTGGAGATACAGTCAGGCTTATGACTGTAAGAACAGCCGACAACGGAAATATTATTCCAAGAACGGCATCTTTTACTGTAAGGGGTATTATTTCCTGCGGTTATAACGAGCTTGATGCTTTGTGGTGTATTACAAGCTGGGAAGGCGGTAAGCGTGTCCTTTCTGCAGAGCAGTCAACTTCCAGTTTACTTGTAAAAATTAATAATCCTTACAAGTATGCGGATTCTTTTATATGGGATTTGTACATGGAGCTTGGAGGCGGGTTTAATATTTACACATGGAAAGATCTTTTACGGTCTCAGTATAGTTCTTACGAATCCACGCGGCAGATGCTGTTGTTTATTATGGCTTTAATAGTAATTGTTGCCGCTGTAAATGTTTCTTCTGCTACAAGTATGCTTGTTCTGGAACGCCAAAAGGATATTGCAATATTAAAAATATCGGGTTCCAATATAAAAGGAATAGCGGATATTTTTCTTTGGGGAAGTTTTCTTACAGGTCTTTTTGGGTCGATTATAGGAATTTCTTTTGGGCTGCTTATTGGAATAAATATTAATTTTCTTATTAGATCCCTGGAAAAGTTCTTAAGTTTCTTTTCTCATTTATTCAGGGGCGGAGATGTCAGAATATTGGATCCGGGTTTTTACCTGGAAACTATCCCCATTATAATCGACTGGAATGCGGTTTTTTTAATAGGGTTTTTTGCGGTTGTTTGTTCGATACTGGCATCATTAATTCCTGCTATCCGTGCAGGAAAGCTTAAACCGATGGAGCTTTTAAGAAAAACTTAAATTCTTCCCGCTATTTCGTCGATAAACTCCCAGGAATTAAGAACCTTTTGCGGCGGCGGATCCGAAAGTCTTGCAAGATCGCCCGTCATAATACCGTCTTCGATTGTGTTAAGCAAAGCTGCTTCCAGCCGTTTGGAAAAATCCGCAAGTTCCAGTATATTGTCCAATTCCGCCCGTTTTGCAAGCGCTCCTGTCCATGCAAAGATTAACGCCGCGGGATTTGTGCTTGTTTTTTCGCCTTTTTGCCAGCGGTAGTAGTGCTGCTGTACAGTTCCATGCGCCGCTTCATATTCAAACACGCCTGACGGGGATACAAGTACGCTGGTCATCATTGCAAGGCTTCCTGCTGCGCTGGCGATCATGTCGCTTTGAACATCGCCGTCATAGTTTTTACACGCCCATAAAAAACCGCCTTCGGCTTTTACAACACGAGCGACAGCATCATCTATTAATGTATAAAAATAATCGATACCCGCGGCATCGCATTTGGATTTATATTCTTTATCGTAAACTTCCTGGAAAATTTCCTTAAACCGTCCGTCGTATTTTTTGGAAATTGTATCTTTTGTCGCAAACCAGACAGGAAGTTTTTCCGCAAGCGCGTAAACAAAACAGGCGCGGGCAAAACTGCGGATAGATTCATCCAGGTTGTGCATTCCCTGTACAATGCCCGATCCTGTAAAGTCCGCTATAGTTTCCCGGCGTTCAGTGCCGTCGGCTTTTGTATAAACAAGTTCCACCTTGCCGGGAGCTTCAATTTCCATTTCTGCCGCTTTGTAAACATCGCCATAGGCATGACGACCGATAACGATAGGCGCTTTCCATGTATTAACCGAAGGTTTAATGCGGCTTACGGATATTGGCTTTCGGAAAACCGTACCGTCCAAAATAGCCCTGATTGTAGCATTGGGGCTTGCGTGCATATACTGTAGATCGTACTCGACCTTTCTTGCCGCGTTTGCCGTAATGGTTGCGCATTTTACGCCTACCCCATATTTTTTAATGGCTTCAGCCGATTTGAATGTTACATCGTCGTTGGTATTGTCGCGGTTTTTAAGCCCTAGATCGTAATATTCTGTTTTTAATTCTATAAACGGAAGGAGTAATTTTTCCTTGATAACTTCCCAAAGAACCCGTGTCATTTCGTCCCCGTCTATTTCGACAAGGGGTGTTTTCATTTGTATTTTATTCATGGAAATAACATAGCACAGTTTTAATATTTATGGAATAGCCTTACCGCAAAAATCGATTAATTCCCCGATAGAAAGATCAATATTTTTACGAGCAGCTAAATCACGCAAGGTAACTGTTCCGCTTAACGGGTTTTCGTCCGGAATAATAACCCATTTTAAGCCTTTTTTTTCGGCAAACTGGAATTGTTTTACAAGGTTTTTTTCGCCGCAGGCATCTACAAATACTTCGCACTGAATTCCTTTTTGCCTTAATTTATCTGCTAAAACCTGATACTGCCCTGATTTTTCCGCATCGATACAGGCTATTGCCGCTTTACAACTACCTGACGAAGGCAATTTATCCAGGGCTTCAAGAGCGGCAAGAAGACGGTCAAGACCAATAGAGGAGCCGACTCCGCTTATAGAATTATTCTTTGAGTATAAACCGGCAAGATTGTCGTATCTTCCGCCGGAACAAATAGATCCAATATCCGGCATATCGTTTAAAAAGGTTTCGAAAACTACGCCGGTATAATAATCCAGTCCGCGTGTTATCGAGGGGTCAAGTACAAAAGGATCGATAGAAGTATCGGCTGCTTCGTTAACGCAAATGTCCCGCATATATTGGTTAATAACGGAAAGCCGCTCGGATTCCGGACAGGCTCCGCCCGCCAATTCGGTTATCTTGTTAAGCACTTCGTTAAACGAACCTTTAGCGCCAATAAACTCCAGAATTTTTTGCGCATGTGCTTCCCCTGCAAGTTCCGAAAGACTTGTTAATGTTTCGTCTTTGCCAACTTTAGAAAGTTTGTCTACAGCGCGAAGTATTTCGCACGAGTTATTACTTTGTCCAATGTGATTCAAAAAGCGGTTAAAAATTCCCCGGTGGTTTACATGAATAGTAATATCAATACCAAGATTGCGCAGGGTAGAGCGGATTAATAAAAGTATTTCAAAATCCGCCGCCGCGCTGTCGCTTCCGATAATATCAAAATCGCATTGTGTAAATTCCCTGTAACGGCCGCGCTGAGTATTTTCGCCCCTCCATACTTTGCCGATATGGTAGCGCTTAAAAGGAAAGGTAAGCTCAAGGGCGTGCAAGGCGGTAAAACGGGCAAATGGGACGGTTAAATCAAAACGGAGAGCGACATCACGGCCGCCATTGTCGGTAAAGCGGTAAATTTGTTTTTCCGTTTCTCCGCCGCCCTTGCCTAAAAGAATATCCGCGTATTCAAGCGCGGGTGTGTCTATCGGTACAAAACCAAAAGAGCGGAATCCGGCTTCTATTTTTTCCGTAAGACTGCGGCGGACAATTTCTGCAGGAGGAAGAAAATCTCTGAAACCTTTTAATACTCTTGGTTCTATATATGACGGCATTAATTTATTGTTTGTTTGGTACGAGTAATACCGGAACCGGTTACATTAATAATGTAGTAGGACCGCGCCTTTACATAATCTTCTAAAACAATATATTCAGTAGTGCCGACTTTGTTGTACTGATCTTTGTGTGTATGACCCATAATCATAACATTGCGCTTTTTATTCTTTTTAAGTAAAGAAACAATACGGGCTCTTTCATATTCGCTTGTCGACTGCTGCATATTGTAAATTCCTTCCGCAAAAAGATTGGAATGGGAAAAAACAAAAACAGTCCCCTTGGTTTCTTCCAGTTGAGTTTCCAGCCAGTCAAGCTGTGTTTTTCCGTAAAATGCGTTTCCGGCATCCAGAATAATAAGTGTTGCTGTATCGGCATCTATCTTGTACAAGGTTGATCCAATTTTATCCCGCCAAAATTCCCAGTTATCAAAATAAAAATCATGATTCCCGATAACAGGATAAACCGGAACATCAACACTGTTTGCAAATTTAATAAAATTATTAATTTCTGTTTCAGCGCCTTTTTGTGTAATATCGCCCGTAATAATAACAAACTTTATAGCGGGGTTACCGTTAACGATACCTGCCAGTTTATCTAAATCGAAAGTTTTATCATCTTCCAAATGGGTATCGGTTAATACGACAAAAGAATAATTGGCTCCCAGTGTAAGAGCGAATGGATTAATAGAAACGCCGCTTGAATTAGTTTGGTTATTAAGAAAAACAAATTTATTTTGTTCTTTTAACCGTTCATCAAGCTCCAATGAAGAAAATAAACCAAAAAGATCGTTTTGATCACAGCTGTTTATAATTAAACAGAATGTCAAGATAATAATACTTAAAATTAAACTTATTTTTTTTACCATGAGAATCTTACTCCCCCTTTCCAGATAAAGCCGTAAAAGTTGGCGCTTAATCCTTCGGCACCGCTTTGCATAACCGTAACTTTGTTGATAATCTGCCAGTTTTCGTTTATTCGTACGGCGACATCAAAACCAAGCGCAAATGCCCCAAGGTTTCTGGCTTTTAATTCATCGTAAGTTCCAAAGTTTACGCCAACACGCAATATTTCGCTGTTAATAAAATTAAAATATAATAAAAAAGCTAAGATGGATTCAAATTGCGCGGGTTCATTAAAAAACGAAGTAAAACGTAAATTCAATCCAAGTGAAACCCCCGCTATGTCAGTGCCATAGGAAATAACGGGTAAAATTGAATGAGAGTGAGCTTCGAATTCGATATACCCATTGTAAATCCATGACAGGGAAAATTTAAGCGGAATATTATCGAATGGAGACGCGCCGACAGTTGTGAATGCTCTTAAATCTGTAGCTTCGCCTGCTCTGCCAAAAGAAAGACCGCCCCTGACTAAAAAAAGAGAATTTAGTTCAAGCTCTCCAATTATGGAAAGATTGCCTTCGTGAACCGATCCGCGGTTAAATTCACCATGCAAATATGCTTCTGCCGCCTTGTCTGTAATTGAAAGTTCGAAAGAATGGACATTATGCATAGAGAAAATAAGCAATAGTAATAACGATATTTTAATATTTTTCATTATTCCAGTATTATGACAGTTATTACGAAAAATGTCAATTCGTGTACTTGTCAAATAATACAATTTATAGTAAAATATCGGTTATGGCTGAAGATTTAATGGACAAGGTATTTTCTTTCTTTTCCGGAGAAAATCTAACCGATGACAAGCAAAATATGCTAAAAGGCATAGCAAAAGAGCTTGGAAACAGCAAATTTTCCAAATTTTTTAGGGTTCGCAGCGAAGAAGCAGACCCTTCCTTTTCGTCATTCCTTTTCTCCATATACAAGACCATTTATCCAATAAAAGAGTTTTACAAAGATGTCAAAAAACAGGGGCAATTAAAGTCCTTGGTTGTAGAATCCTGCCTGGACGACAATATCCGGGAAACCCTTAAACGCCTGGATTATGCAGTTTTGGACGAAAAATCCAAAACCACGCCCGGAGAAGAACTGATAGTATCAATCCAAAAAGATATCGATTTATTAACCAACCAGTTTGATATAGTTAAAATAGTAACAGCAAACCGCCGATATGAGCTTGCGGGTATTCTTGGAAGGTTCGTAAATTACGATTTTGCTGGTTTTTTTAAAAAATTTGACCCTCATTTTGCCGACGGAAGCTTTATAATAGAGCCCAGATTTCCGGTAATAAAAACCATATTAATAGTCGATCAAATTAGTGAATTTCTTACAGTTACCCAGCATTTAAGGCCGGAAGATGACTGGACAAGCCTTTTACAGTTGTTAAAAGTCTGCGAAGGCAGCGATCTTGTAGAACTTACACAATTTAACAATTTGATTAAGACCCTTAGGGAACTGCATACCACAAAAATACTGGAATTAATGATTCAATACACCCTAAGAAATCCTGTTTGGCAATATAAAAGCGCGAATTTCAAGGAAACAATCGGGGAGGACTGGCTTCAGGTTAAGAAAAATGAAGGCGCGGGTTATATCGCTATAATTAACAATGCCAAGAAAAACCGCCAGATTAGGGCGCTTACCGCCCAGATTTTTGAATCCGCCGATCTTGTAAGACTGGAAAATTATACCATTCAATTAAGCGAAAATTTCCGTAAAAGAAATCTGGATTATTTCTTTTATGCCGAAGGTTTAAACTATCTAAAAGCCTTTATGGACGACTTTTCGGAAACTGAACTTAAAGAACTTTGCGATATTTTAATAATCCGAGGTCAGTGGACAAATAATCATATGTCCCGGGAAATGAGCGAATCTTTACACAGGGTGACAGAATGTTTTCAGCCAATACTCGATTTAGATATAGTTATGTCGGAAGACGGTTCTGACGGCGGCCGCTTAAGATCCGCCATGATGCGTGTAGACCGCGATCCAACTCAGGCAAGGTATATTAACAGTATTCTGGCAAGGATTAATGCCGAAGCGCTGGAAATTATAAACGAAGCTGCTCAGTCCTTGATTGTTATTGGAAAACACCTTAAAATGCTCGTAGAAGACGAAAAAAAGAAGCACCCTGAACTGCTTATTAACTGGAAAGAATTAAAAATGTATTCAAAAGAAGATTTAGACCAAAGAATGGTAGCCGATTATAAAAAAATAAATTATTTTATACAATTAATGCGTCTTTGTACGCAGTAGGAGAAACGCATGGAAATTCAGGTACAGGAATTAATTGACAAGATAAAAAAGGACGGAATAACTGCCGCAACGGAAGAAGCATCGCGAATTAAAAACGCGGCTGAAGCCGAAGCAAAGAGGATACTGGATTCTGCCAAAAAAGAGGCGGAAGATATTATTCGCAGCGGAAAACAGGATGCGGAGCGGTCGGAAAAAGCGGGAATTGCCGCTTTGGAGCAGGCTTCCAGGAACCTTGTTCTTGTTTTTAAGGACGAGATTCAGGCTTTATTAAACAATATTATAAACGAGCATGTATCCGCCAATTACAACGAAGAAGTTCTTAAAAACGCGCTGCCGGAAGTGCTTAAATCCTGGGCAGCAAAGGGCGGCAACGATCTTGCTGTTCTTTTACCGGAAGAGCAGCTTGCAAAGCTTAAAGCATTCTTTAGCGAAAAAATGACAGGCGAACTTTGGAAAGGTATCGAGTTAAAATCTAACCGTAAATTAACGCAAGGTTTTAGAATTTCCAATAAAGATGGATCTATTTATTACGATTTTTCGGCCGAGGCAGTATCTGATTTACTTTCGGCATATTTAAATCCAAAGCTTGCTGAAATTTTAAACAAGACGGCAAAAGGAAATTAAGTGGGATCATATTACTATTTGATGGCACAGCTTCCGCATCTTGGTTTCGAACAAAAACCGCCAATGACAAGCGGTGCTTTTATTTCTTTGGCGCAAGATTTAATGAATAAAACTGATACAGATCTTTTAGAAAAAATATCACTCGGTTTTATTGATGATCAATATACAACGGGCTGTAAATTTATAGATACCTGGCAGGAATGGGAAAGGACACTGCGTCTTAACGCGGCAAAAAATAGATCTGCCCGCCTGCACAGGGATACTCTTACAAATGAACCGCCCTATGTGCCTCAAGATGCGGCGGCAGCCGCTTCCAAAGCTGTTAACAGTGATTGTTCGCCCCTGGAAGGAGAAATAATTATTGACAGAGCGCGCTGGAACGCAATAGACGAGCTTGCGGGCACAGACTATTTTTCAAGAAATCATGTTTTTGCATATTTATTAAAACTTTTACTGCTTGAACGCCGCGAGGCTCAAAATGCGGAAAAAGGATTTTCAGAATATAAATCGTTATATACGCAAATTATCGAGGATGCAAATAATTCTCTGGGAGAAACTGTATGATTGGAACAAAAGGTGTTGTAACAGCCGTTAACGGCAATATGGTAAGCGTTCGTTTTGATGGAATCGTATCCATGAACGAAGTTGGCTATGTAACAACTCAAGGTCAAAGACTGAAGAGCGAAGTTATTCGTATTAGAGGCAATATCAGCCAGCTTCAGGTTTTTGAAATTACCAAGGGTATAACCGTAGGAGACGAGGTTGAATTTACAGGCGATATGTTGTCTGTAGAGCTGGGTCCTGGTCTTTTGGGGCAGGTTTATGACGGGCTTCAGAATCCGCTTCCGCAGCTTGCTGAAGCAGCGGGTTTCTTTCTGGAAAGGGGAGTCTACCTTGACGCGCTTTCTACCGAATCTGCCTGGAATTTTACGCCAATTGTAAAAGAAGGCGACAAGGTCGAAAGAGCGGATACTCTTGGCACTGTTCCCGAAGGATCATTTACGCATCGTATTATGGTTCCGTTTTATATGAACGGCAGCTTTACTGTTGCCTGGATAAAACCTGCGGGTTCGTACAAACTCCGCGAAACAATCGCGGAACTTATCGATGAAAAAGGAAATAAACTTCCTATAACACTTAGTTTCCGCTGGCCTGTAAAAAGAGCGGTTGACTGTTATTCCGACAGGCTTAAACCGGTAGACCCAATGGTAACCCGTGTTCGTTTAATAGATACATTCTTTCCTGTCGCCCGCGGCGGTACTTATTGTATTCCCGGTCCTTTCGGCGCGGGAAAAACAGTACTACAGCAAATAACTTCCCGTTTTGCCGATGTTGATATTGTAATTGTAGCGGCATGCGGCGAACGCGCCGGCGAAGTTGTAGAAACTCTTAAAGAATTCCCCGAATTAACAGATGAACGCACAGGACGCTCGCTAATGGAACGGACAATTATAATTTGTAATACTTCTTCCATGCCGGTTGCCGCCCGCGAAGCTTCTGTTTATACGGCGGTAACGCTTGCCGAATACTACAGGCAGATGGGCTTGCATGTTCTTCTTTTGGCGGATTCAACAAGCCGTTGGGCACAGGCAATGCGCGAAATGTCCGGCCGCTTAGAAGAAATCCCCGGCGAAGAAGCATTCCCCGCTTACATGGAATCCACCATTGCCAGCTTCTACGAAAGAGCGGGTATTGTAAAACTCCGCGACGGTTCTCTTGGTTCGGTTACTATCGGAGGAACAGTATCTCCTGCGGGCGGTAACTTTGAAGAACCCGTAACACAGGCTACTCTTAAAGTTGTAGGCGCTTTCCACGGACTTTCCCGCGAAAGATCCGATGCGCGCAAATACCCTGCCATTCATCCTTTAGAATCATGGTCAAAGTACAAGGGTATTATCGATTCTGAAAAGGTTGGTTATGCGCACGGATTTTTAAGACGCGGATCCGAAGTAGAACAAATGATGAAAGTTGTAGGCGAAGAAGGAACAAGCATAGAGGATTATGTTATTTATCTGAAAGGCGAACTTATTGATTCCGTGTACTTCCAGCAAAACTCATTTGACGCAATTGATGCGGCGGTAAAACCGGAAAGACAAATATATGTATTCTCTAAACTGCTCCATGTACTGGCATCGAAATTTGATTTTACAGATAAAAACGAGGCAAGAGCCTGGTTTAACAGATTAAGACAAAGGTTTTTAGATTACAATGGTTCGGAATGGAAGAGCGAAAAGTTTCAGGCTTTGGAAAGTGAAATTACAAAGGCATTGAATGATCAGTCAAAAGGCTTAGATAAATCTGCCGAAAAATATTTAATATAAGGCAGAGGGGAAATAATATGAATAAAGTATACAGCAAGATCGAATCTATTACAGGAAGCGTAATTACGGTTAAGGCGGATGGGGTTCGCTATGGCGACCTTGCCGAGGTTGATACCGTATTTGGCACTTCTTTGGCGGAAGTAAACCGTTTGCAGGACGATATTGTCTCTTTACAGGTTTTTGCAGGCGGCCGCGGTATTTCTACAGGCGATACAGTGCGCTTTTTGGGACGGCCAATGCAGGTTCCGTTTTCCGAAAACCTTATGGGCAGGGTATTCTCCGGCTCCGGTAATCCGCGCGACAACGGGCCTGCGTTACACGATAATGTAATTCCCATTGGCGGACCTTCTGTAAATCCCTCTCAGCGGATTATCCCCAGAGATATGATCCGCACGGGTATTCCCATGATCGACCTTTTTAATACATTGGTAGTATCGCAAAAGCTGCCAATTTTTAGCGTCTCCGGCGAACCTTACAACGAACTGCTTGCCAGAATAGCAATGCAGGCGGAAGTTGATGTTATTGTTCTTGGCGGCATGGGATTAAAATACGACGACTATCTTTATTTTAAGGATACTTTGGAAAATGGCGGAGCTCTTGCGCGCACCGTAATGTTTATTCATACTGCAAGCGACCCAACAGTTGAATGTTTAATGATTCCCGATATGTCTTTGGCGGTAGCGGAGCAGTTTGCACTTAAAGGCAAAGATGTTCTTGTACTTCTTACCGATATGACAAACTTTGCGGACGCAATGAAAGAAATATCGATTATTCAGGAACAGGTTCCCAGTAACCGCGGTTATCCCGGAGACCTTTACAGCCAGCTTGCAAGCCGTTATGAAAAAGCCGTTGACTTTGAAACAGCGGGTTCCATTACCGTCCTTGGCGTTACAACAATGCCCGGCGACGATGTTACTCACCCCGTCCCTGACAATACAGGATATATTACGGAAGGGCAGTATTACCTGAAAAACGGGCGCATAGAACCGTTTGGTTCGTTGTCTCGTCTTAAACAGCAGGTTAACGGTAAAACACGCGAGGACCACCGCGCGCTCATGGACGGCATGATCAAGCTGTATTCGTCTTACAGAGACACATTGGAAAAGAAAGCCATGGGCTTTATTATGACCCCGTGGGACGAAAAACTTTTAAAATACGGAGAAATGTTTGAAACAAGAATGATGGATTTATCGGTTAACATTCCGCTGGAAAGAGCGTTAGATCTTGGCTGGGAAATTTTATCGTCGTGTTTTAATCCGGAAGAAACAGGGTTAAGAACAGAATTAATTAACAAATTTTGGCCGCAGAAGGCTTAAAGGCTGGGGAATAATGGCAAAAATAAGGCTCACTAAAAATGAGCTAAAAAAACAAAAAGATTCTCTTAAAATGTACAAGCGTTATTTGCCGACGCTAATGTTAAAAAAACAGCAGCTACAGGGAGAAATACGCCTTACTGAAATACGCCTTAAAGAAATACAGGCAGCAAAAGAAAATCTGGACGAATCGTTCAAAACATGGATTGGTGTTTTTGGCGAAACCGGTTTTTTTACAAAAAAAATATTAAAAATTACCAGTCTGCGAACTGGTCACGGAAATATTGCAGGGGTATCGATTCCGATTTTTGAAGGAGCCGATTTTGAAATTGCTCCATACGACCTTTTACTTACTCCGGTATGGCTGGATAAGGCTATAGAGGCAATGAAGAAGGTTTTACTGTTGGATTTGGAAGCAAAGGTAGTAGAAGAACAAAAAAAGAGGCTGGACAAGGAGCTTCGTACAACTACACAACGAGTTAATCTTTTTGAAAAAGTTAAAATTCCGGAAACAAATGGAAATATAAAACGAATCCAGGTTTACTTGGGCGATCAGCAGACATCTGCTGTTGTACGGGGAAAAATCGCAAAAAGCGGATTGGAGAGGGCGGCTAAATAATGGCAATTTTACCAATGAAAAAAGTGTGCCTTGTGGTACAAGAACATTCTCAAAATAACGCTTTATTGAAATTGCGCGAAGCAGGTGTATTGCATATAGAAAAAAGAGCTTCTCCGGAAAGTGTTGCAAAATCTGCCGAACAAAAAAATAAAGTAGAAAGCGCTATTGGATTATTATCTGAAACATATAAAAAAAGGAAAAAATCTTCCCCGGTTTCTGCAGTTAATGCACCGCGTGTATCCGGTGCAGGGCTACGCCGCGGCAGGCGTTCTACAGATATATACGGAACAGAGGAACAGGAACCATACTCGCTGGAAGCGGTTAATGCTGCATCCCGTATGGAATTACCGGACTATATTGTAAATATTGGAAGGGAGCGAAAATCGCTGGAAGATCGTATGTTCCACCTTAAAAAGGAAATAATACGCATAGAAAACTGGGGCGACTTTGATCCCGCAGCCGTAAAAGAAATTGCCGGTTTAGGTCAGCCTGTTTATTTATACGAACTAACACTTGATGCCTTTAATAGATTAGACAAGGAAGTTGAGTATATTATAAAAGCTTCTGAAAAAAATAAAGTTAGAATTATTGTTTTTGGAAAGGAGCTCGAAAATTCAACACCTGTAATATTACCGGAAAAATCCATTTCAGCAATGCGCCGTGAAATTGACGAAATTAAACTGGAACTGGAAGAGTTAAATGCTAAACTAAATAATCTTGTAAGCAGAATGTCCGCGCTAAAAAAAGAAATGATCCTGGCTACAATGGCTTATGAGTTTGAAAGCGCCGCGGCTGTTGTGGAGAAAGTCGAAGAAATACCCGAAAATCTGGGGCTTTGTTATTTAACAGGTTATGTTCCCGCAGAAGATATGTCCGAGCTTAGGGCAACAGCCGTAGATAATGGCTGGGCTCTTTCTGCTGTTGATCCTGCGGAAGATGATGAAAAAGTCCCCACTAAATTAAAAAACAGTAAATTTGTAAATCTGCTAAATCCGATAACAGATTTTTTAGGAATTACTCCGGGGTATAGGGAAGTTGATATTTCCGCATGGTTTCTTATTTTCTTCTGTATTTACTTTGGAATGATATTTGGAGATGCAGCGTACGGGCTTATTCTTACCCTTGCCGCAGTTTTTGGAATTATAAAAACTGCAAAGAAAGGCGTGCCGGTACCATTACAAATGCTTTTTTTGCTGGGAATTTGTAATACAGCCTGGGGTATTGCTACTTGTTCGTGGTTTGGAGTTGAGCTAGACTTATTGCCGCAAGTTCCAAGAGATATTTCGCTTTCTTATATTTCTACAGCTAAAAGAGATAGCGCCATTGTAGACCAAAACCTGTTAATTTTCTGTTTTAGTCTTGGTCTTTTGCAGTTGACAATTGCCCATGTAAGGTGTCTCTTTAGCTGTATAAGATTAAAATCTTTAAAATTTCTTTCTGAAATAGGCTCTTTGGGAATGATTTGGGGTATGTTTAATGTTGTATTGTGGCTTATTGTAAGCAATGATGCAAGACAAATACCGCTATTACCGGTTTCGCTGTACATTATGGGCGGCGGTTTTATATTAAATTTTGTATTTGCTTCTTACGAGGGTAGTATTGGAATGTCTATCTTAAACAGCTGCAAAAATTTTATTTCTGTTGTTCTTGGAATAGCGAATATTTTTTCAGATGTTATGTCATATATAAGATTATGGGCAGTTGGACTTGCAGGAGCTTCTATAGCAAATACGGTAAATACAATGGCTGGTCCTATGCTGGGTAATTTCCTGATTTTTATAGGAATTATACTTTTGGTTTTTGGACATGGGCTTAACCTTATACTTAATGTTTTATCGGTTCTTGTTCATGGAGTGCGTCTTAATATTTTGGAATTTTCATCGCATATAGGTTTGTCCTGGTCAGGGATAGCCTATAAACCATTTGCGGAAAAAAATAAATAAATGTACACTTGTACATTAAGGAGAAAAAAATGAATTTAGGTTTATTAGGAGCCGGGTTAGTTATGGGAATTTCAGCCCTTGGATCGGCAATTGGAATTGGTATTGCAGGCGCGGCAACAATCGGTGCATGGAAAAAATGTTACGCGGCCGACAAGCCCGCCCCAATGACGCTTCTGGCATTTGCCGGCGCGCCGTTAACACAGACATTTTATGGTTATATTTTAATGCTCGAAATGGTAAAAGCCGCCGAAACAAATATTGGAAACGGCTGGATGTATATTGGTTTTGGCATTGCTTCCGGCTTGGCTATCGCGGCTTCCGCTATCTTCCAGGGAAAGGCAGGAGCCTCCGCCGCTGATGCCCAGGGTGAAACCGGCAAGGGCTTTGCTCAGTATATAGCTGTTGTAGGTATTGTAGAAACCGTTGCGCTGTTTGCTATGGTTTTAACAATGATAAGCTTATAATCGCATTGTAAGCGCAACCTGACTGTAGTCAGGCTGCGCCTACAAGCACGATAAGCGGCATTAAAACGCCGCCTATCGCAGCGGTTTACGAAATCCAATCTTACAGCTTTGCTGTTGCAGTTGGACTTCGTAAACCGCCATTGGTTTTTTTACTACTTTTTTTATTTTCATATATAAATGTTATGTGCAAGTTTTGCAAAATATTTGGGGAATATTGCTTGACAAATAAAATGGAATAATGTATAATAAAAATATAGGAGTTGCAAATTATGGAAGAAACAAAAAAAGGAATTATTGGTGTTGTGGCATTTCTATTATGCATATTTTTCTTTATGTTACCTGTTATCCAATATACAAATAATAGTAATATAGCTCTTTCTGGTTGGCAAATTTCTACAATTAGGTTTAAGACTTTAATTGTTAAAGAAAAAGAATTAATTGATGACGAATTAAAGAAAATACTTGAAAATACAGAAATTGAATATTCTGAAATAGATAATTTAGAAATCATCGAAAATACTACAGAAGTTGAATCAAATGAAATTGATTTAATTCAAATTAAAGAGAAAGATGTAACATTAAATGATATTTTATTGGATATATATGAAAATAATCAAATAGGAATTAATTTAAGTGTTGTTATTTTCATATTATTAATTATTCCTATTGCATTGATAATTATGCCATTTCTCAAAATATCTTTCAGTATTTTGAGAAATATGTTTTTTGTTGGTACAATATTAAATATTGTATTTATAGTAATTATTTATACAATATTTGGTATGTATTTTAAACCATCAATATTTTATTGGATTATTTTACTTATATATATTGGAATGTGTGGAGTTATTCAATATTTTAAAGTTTCAAAATGAAATATTGAATAAACAAAACCAGCACATAACAAACGGTAACTGCAAAATACCCTGTTCGGGCATTTTGGGCTACGAAAAATCCCAGTCGGGCTAACGCCCTTTGTGGGATTTTCTCTCCGCCATATTTTTTGTGCCCGTAAAATACTTCGTATTTTTCTTATCGGGCACAAAAAACCTTCACTTACCTAGAACGATAAGCGGCATTAAAACGCCGCCTATCGCAGCGGTTTACGAAATCCAGCCTTACAGCTTTGCTGTTGCGGTTGGACTTCGTAAGCCGCCATTGGTTTTTTTCCACTACTTATTTTATTTTCTGCTATTTATTTCCGTTTTCATATATAAACGAGTTAAGCGCAATTCTATTTAACATTTTAAAAAGGTAAAATCAATATAAAATATCATTGACATTGTTTGAAAATTTTGATATAAATTATATATAAGGAAAAATATGATTTTTGAGAAGAAAAATATTGAAACAATAACCATTTCTGTAATTTCTATTTTAATTGCTACATATTTAATACCGTTTTTAGCAAGTGTTTTTGGAGATATTATCTTTAATGCCTCAATAAATTTCACAGAATTTAATAATTATCTTTATCAGAGAGTAGCTACACGAAATTATAATATAGATAAATTCATATATTTATTTTTATTTAATATTTCTATAATAATATTGATTTATATATTTTTAAATTATAAAAAATCAGTTAATAATTTATTAAATATAATAGGTGAATATAATAGTAAATTAATGATAGATGGTTCTAAAGAAAATGTAGATAAAAATAATAAAAAATTAATTAAAAAAAAGGAAGTTGAAAAAGAAATTATTTATAAAAAGGAAGAATTGGAACAAAAAAGAATTAAAATTAATAAATATTCTATTAGAGATAAACTAATATTTTATATTGCTTTATTTATATATATTTTTGTTGGAGTAATGGTTTTATCAACTGAAACTGCAATAGAAAGCAAAGTCAATAAATTTGAAAATACAAAACGAATTGTTTCACCTTATTTGACTGAAAATGAAATTAGGAGAATAGAATCCAATTTTGTATTAATTAAAAATGAAAATGATTATAATGATTTATTAAATTATATGAATAAAATATTAATTGAGAATGGAAAAATGATATTATGGCAAAAGAATAGAACTGCGCTTAACAAACGGTAACTGCAAAATACCCTGTTCGGGCATTTTGGGCTCCGAAAAACCGCAGTCGGCGTAAACGCCTTTGTGCAATTTTCTCTCCACCACATTTTTTGTGCCCGTAAAATACTTCGTATTTTCCTTATCGGGCACAAAAAAATGTCAGTTACCTAGAACGTTATGTGCAATTTGCAAATTTTATTTGAAAAAGGGTTGGCAAATTGGAAAATGTTATATATAATTAAGAAAACATTACTTGAAAATAATGGAGAAAAAAATATGAAAAATTGCTTTTTTGTGTTTTGTGTTTTGTGTTTTGTGTTTTTTGCTCATTAACTGCTTATTCTCAAACATGGGCAGTATACGAAAATGATGATTGGGATTTAGAATTCACAGTAATATCCAAGGAACAATTTGATAGAATTATAACTGCTCAGGAAACAACTGCTAATTTTGTTTATTTAAGTTTTTTTGATGAAATCTAAAGAGAACCATCAAGAGTAACTAGAGGTTCTAGACCTAACTTAAATGGTTATTATTATCTATCATTAAAATGGATACCGAAAACTGCTGCCGCTAGGAATACCCTGATATTCATGCATTTGTACGATATGGAAATGCTAGAACTGGATTCATGAATATATGTTTTTCATCAACTATGGGAAGAGGATCTATATCATTAAGGATTAATCGTAATGAATATATTCGGCAAAAAAATCAATTGATAAGATTGGTTAATGGAGAATAATAAATATATATAATAAATTTTAAGGAAAAATTAAGAAAAATACGGCGAAAAGGTTAAAAATATGATATAATATAAGCATGGAATTGGACTTTGAAATAGACAAAATAACAGAATCCATAGAAGACTCACAGACAGGCGAAGTCTATAAAACGCTTGTTTTGCCGATAAGCCAAGCGGACTTGAAAGAGGTTAATAAACAGAAAGGTTGGCTTTTTGACTGGAAATCAGAGAGTGCTGATCCTGATTGGCATGTGTATAAACTTATAACAATAAATAAACCAGATATTATACACGGTTTAATATCGTTAAAAAAAGACGAGGGTTATGTGTTTTTGAATCTGATTGAAAGTGCTCCATTCAATATTGGAAAGGATAAAAAGTATTTAGGTGTGGCTGGTAATCTGGTAGCTTACGGATGTAAATTATCAAAGGA
>JAITUR010000095.1 GCA_031286205.1 Treponema sp. | reverse complement strand
GATTTCTTGTTTCAGAAATAAAAACTGGCTTTCCAACAGCCCCCATAGCCAAGTACAACAAAAGCGGAGCCGTCCCGATGGTCAGAGGAGTAACCACACACCCTGTAACACCGCTCACTTTCCGTATCCCCCGACATACTCCGTCTCCTTCAATGGACGCTTCTTCTTGCAAAATTGAGACAGCCTCTCTCAAAGTTTCATCAGAATAAGGAATATCTGTATCATAGTGAGTAGTTTTAATTATAATTGAGCAATCGCACCCATTAACCATCTCTTACCTCTTACCCTATTTCCTCAACAGTTATCCGCAAGCTCAAAATCAAAGCCCACCCTTCCCCACAATTTGGTTTTTTCGATGGAACAAATTTTTTATTTATAACTATAGCCCTATCCGCTACACTGCCAAGCGTAATATCTTCACTTAACGCCTTATCGAAAGCGGCAGAATAGGCATAGCAATATAATTCGCCTTTTTCATCTTCCGGCAGGGTAAATGTAATAGAAAGCGAAAAAGCGTCCTGTCGGACAACCCGTTCTTTTTCTGTCCGTTCACAACCCGAAAGCGACAGTACCGGAGAGACAGCATAATTAACCCCAACTTCCCCAAACTCAATGACAGGTAATAAGAATTCGCATTTACCCAATATCTCATTAACCCGCCCCGAAAGAAGCCCCCGAACCGCCGTAATAATCCTAGTTTCAATAAAATCTTTCATAGTACCTTCTTCCCTTTTTTCTCTTTTCTCTCTTCTCTTTTCTCTTTTTTTTCTTTCATATAACTTTTCTCCTATAGGGTTCCAGCAAAGACCGCACATTTTCCGGCATGGACATTTCAAAATGCTCTCCATCCCTGCCATTGCCCCGGACAGTTCCAGTCATGCCAATTCGCCGTCCCCTGTATCGGTTCATGTTCCATGACGCCAATTCAAGGCAAGCCGTAGCAAGGTCGGCAGGCACTTTGTTATGTGCATATCCCGCCCAGTACACCGCCTTAAATGCTGTAAGACCCCTGTATCGTTGCAGAGCAGGAGAAAGAGATAGGCAAAAAGGTATATCTTCACTGGTTCCGCAATCGGGAATGACATTGTAAAATTCCGGTTCTACAATTTCCCCTGTCCTGTTCTTGCTTGAGATTGCATATACCGCCAACAAATTAGTAACAGGGTATTCCTTCAAGGGAATAATCAAATCTCCAGTGTACACGGAAGCGGCTGAATAGCCGCCATATAATCCTTCCGCTCGTGCGCGGCCCGAAGGGACGCATTCAACTTGTTCAAAATGCTTTTTCCGGAGAAGCCGCCTTTTACAGTATTGCTCTATAGAAAAAGTGGAAGTTACAAGGCAAAATCGGGCTATTTTATCATCCCGATCATCTATGCCCATAACAGCCTTAAAATCATCAAGGGGAATGAGGGTATACAATGGCTTTTCTTGCTTGCTCATACTCAAAAAGATATGCCATTTATAGAAGGGATTTGCCTACCAAAAAAATAGAATATAAGACAAAATCATTAATTTAGCTGTAAATTGACAGCTGCGGTATGTTGGCTGTTTCATTTTACCATCACAAGTAAAAGGTAAGCCGTTAGAATTTGGACTGATACTGTGCTTTTATAGAAAATACATTGGACTAGTTCGACAACTCGGTCAGTTGTCTCACAAGTCTGGTGTTAATATCAATGATGTGAAATGTATATTTTTATCCCATTCTGATGGAGATCATTTAGCCGCATTAACTTTATTCCCAAACGCATATATTTTATTAAGCGATGTTATTTACACTACGATCAGACCCTCAACGCCATTGAGAGCGTTGAGGGTGATTCTTCAAATTTAAAAATATTTTTTAAAGTGCCAAGAATAAAAATTTGATGCCAGGCACTATGCGCACGCTGCTTAGGATCTCACGAAAGTATCGCAGGGTAGTAGCTGTTTTTAAGCGTTTTTAGTTTACGCTAACCCAGTTTCTGTTGACAATTGCTTGACCTTCCGCGCTCAGTGTCCAATCCAGGAATGCCCTAGCGGCAGGAGTCGGTGCAACGCCTCTCCTGATTATTAAAATGAAGGGCCTTGCAATTCTATACGAGCCGTTCCTCAAGTTTGCTTCGATGGGGGCGGCGCCATCAACATTGAGAGCCTTTACCGAAACATTTACTGATCCCGAAGATATATAACCTATGGCATCAGGATTCCCGGCAACTGCAGATCTGATGGCGCCTGTTCCGTCGAGAATGACCGCATTTGCCGCAAGGTTGGCATCAGTGAAATTAAGAATTTCCTGGAAAGCGCCTCTGGTCCCTGAACCTGGTTCCCGTGAAATAACCGCTATGCCACCGGTCTTACCGTTTGCGTCGTTGCCAAGCTGTTCCCATTGGGAAATAACTCCGGTGTAAATATCCCTGACCTGTTCCAGGCTAAGATTACTGATAGGGCTATTGTTGTTCATTATGATGGCGATTCCATCGATTGCAACAACTATTGGCTCTAAACCAGTTCCGATCTCAGCGGGCCTTAGCTCCCTGCTGGACATACCAATATCGTACATACCGCTTGCTGCACCTGTAATACCGTCCCCTGAACCGGTGCCGCTGATGGTAATTCTGACATTGGGCTGATGTCTTGCATACTCTGTCTGAAATAATTCCATCAAGGGGGTTACCGATGTGGAACCGCCTACTGAAATAGTCGAGGGCTGCGCAGCAGACCCAGCCTGGGTTGCCGCCTGTCTGTCTTCTTGTCCGCCTCCAGCAAAAACAGCTCCGGTAATAAGGACAAGGGATGAAAAGATGCAAATAATTTTTTTCATTCTAAAACTCCTTCGTAAAATGATGTATTAAGTGTAAATTTATTTATGTTAGATGATAATTAATTATTTATTAAATTTTGGTTAATGAACCTCCAAGAAGCAAGACTCAAACAAAAGACCAAATGGGCATTAAACCCCTCAGCTTAATATAAAACAATGTTGCTTGATAATAGAGTTGTTCGAAAAAAAACCTTTCTGGGTTTATCTAACCCAGAAAGGTTTTTTTACCTTTTTTTAACTATCTATAACTTTCTCGGAGGAAGAAAGACCATGCACACTATCGCATAGTAACCGTAAACTCCTTCGTAAAATGATGTATTAAGTGTAAATTCACTTTTGTTAGATGATAATTAATTATTTATTAAATTTTGGTTAATTTTTATAGAAAGAAAATTATGTTTTGTTAAAACTTCATTAGCTGTGTTAAAAAATAATTAAAGTGCTTGTCACTTCCGCAAAAAATATGATACCCGTGATTCAGGAAATGATTTTCGAACCGTTGGTTCAACATTTCCAAATTACAGGAGGACTTATGAAAAAGTCAGTTATAATTTTTTGGAGGAACAAATGAAAAAGAAGAGTTTTTTGACGAGAGCGTTTTATTTATGCCTTCTTGTCGGCATCTCT
>JAITUR010000094.1 GCA_031286205.1 Treponema sp. | reverse complement strand
CTTTCAGGAATATTGTCGTCGTATCTTGTAATCTCGTTTGTAATGGTGGTGAATGTTCCTGCCGCATGAGTTGTAATTTTTGTAACCGTAACAGTCTGCCGTCCCTGAATATTTTGAATCCCCGACATCTCGACAGTTTTTACAAGATTATTTCTTCTGTCATACAATTCTATTTTTACAATGATATTTGTGTCCTTCGCAATCCATTGAATCATTTTGGAATACTGGAATCCGCTGTCTTTGGGAACAGATTGAATTACGAAACAGTTTGCGCCGTTAAGGTTTTCTTCCCTTAACAATGTATGTGTATCAAGGTCTGCACTGCGGCTTGTGGCGGAAATATCGTCGTAGGAAAAATCGGTACCCATAAAACTTCCCGAACCTTCGGAAGCGGCTATGCGCCTTACCCTGGCAAGTTCGGGGAGGAATATCCACCTGTCATCCGCGCCGGATGAATTTTGCATTGTAAGAAAGCGGGTTCCCGCAACATTTGCAGGCTGCTGAAAAACAATTACAGCACGCGAACCATTTGGTCCGTCTTTTGAATATTGATCGATCAGCCTTTCGGTAGTGGAGCCGTTTCTGGCAGTAATTACCATTCTGGATCGTGTAGATACAGTATTTGCCTGTATTCTGTCTCTGGAAGCCCGTACAATTGCCGCCGCATCCTGAGCATATACGGCAAAAACCGTCATTGTTAAAATAACAAAAATAAAAATCTTTTTCATGTTTTATCTCCATATGCAAATTTTGGTTTAAAAAGTAAAAGAAGCGCAGGTATAACCGTAAGGCTTATAAGCGCGCTGGAAAACATTGTAAGAGCAATTAAAAGCCCAAGATCGCCAAGCATAACAAAGCCGGAAAGTAAAAGCACCGCAAACCCGGCTCCTACAGATACTGCGTTTATTATAATTGCTTTGCCGGAACTAAAAAAGACATTTTGCAGGAAGTTTCCGTTTTCTCCCCATATTTTTAATTCGCGTTTGAACGCTTCCATGCAGTGAATCGTATAATCTATGCCAACACCTACAGCTACAGCGGCAACCATTGATGTACCCAAATTAAGTTTAATGCCGGTAAAACCCATAACCGCAAAATTTAACAAGATCGAAATTGAAAGAGGAACACAGCCGATAAGCCCCGCAATTATGGATTTATTTGATACTGTAACAATTAAAAATACACAGACAATGGAAAATAACATTGAAATTATCTGAGATTGAACAACAAGATCGTTTATAGAGCTTTCCACCATTGTAGTACCGCCAAGAGTAAGCCGGACTTCTTCCGGCAAGAATTCAGCGAATTGTTTTATTTCATCGAAAATGGCGTGGCTGTCTGTCATTCCAAGAGTTCTTAACTGGACAGTAACCTTAACCGCTGTAGGTTCCAAAGGATCGTTTGCGTATTCGCTGATGTTTCCTGAAAGCAAAACCAAATAATTTGATATTAATCTTTGAAGTTCCTCCGGCGTTGTCTTGCCATAGCGTTCCGGGTTGGCGGGAATTTCATAGTAAGATGCGCCTTCGTAATTTACCCGCTTTTTAAGTTCCCAAACAAGATCGTTCGCGTTCATTGTTTTGTAATCGGAGCTTTCCAGTAATTCTATAATTTCGTTTATGGAATAAACTTTTTCCGGCTCTGTATTTTTTACGGGCGCGGTATCCGTAAAATCGCTAAATCCAAAATCTCCGAATCCAAAGTACGCAAAACCAAAATCGTCCTGTATGATATTTGCGGAGTTTGTAACGGCAAGTCCGTCCGAGCTTTCGTCCGCATTAAATACCTGATTAATTCGTTTAACCAAATCCGTAAACCCCATTATTTTTCCTACGCCGGGAGTTTTTTGTAAATGATTTGTCATATTATCCATTGTTATAAGAGTATCAGGATGAAGAGTTAATTCTGTACTGTCAGAATGCGCAACGACACTTATTACTTTGGAACCGCCGAATTGTTCCCTTATAAATTTATCTGATTTTGCGATGTCGGTATTTGGTCTGAAATATTCAACCATTACATTGTCAACGATTAGTTTGGAAAGTCCGTATAAAGAAAAAGCGATAACAAGAACCGCAAAAAAGAGAATTGTTTTTTTTCTATGCGCAATAACGGAAAGATTTTCCGCAAGAAAAGAGCTGAAACCGGTTTTTTCGCTTTTTGTTGTTACACGGTTTGATAATTTTTTTGGACCCCTTACAATTAATAAAGAAGGAATAAGGGTAATTGCAACAATAAAGGCGGCGGCAACTCCAAAACTTGCAAAGTAACCGAATTCCTTGCAGGGAATTACCGTTGTAAAACAGAAAGAAACAAAGCTTACGAAGGTGGTTAACGCGGCAAGAAACACAGGTTTTCTTATTTTTAATATTACTTCTACAACAAGGGCGGTATGTTCGTCTTTTGTCATATCTTTATTGCCGCGCCCCGCAAGATAATGGGTTACAACATGAATGCCGTACGCGCTGCCTACTGCCGATAAAATTACGGGCAATACTGTAGAAATAACAGAAAGCCTTATATTAAAAAGCGGCATGGCTCCCATAGACCATATAACAGAGACAACAACCGTTAAAAGAGGCAGGACAACCGGAGTAAATCCCCTAAAAGAAAAGAACAGTATAGATAATATTACAAGAATAACAACAGGAATAAGAAGCGCAAGATCGTTATGCATTGATTCATTAACGGTAGAAATAATAATCGGCATTCCTGTTACAAAAACTGTAGTGTTGTTTGTAAATATTTCGTATGCAATATCCCTTATTCGTAAAAACTGCCCTGATATTTCTTTGGAAGAAGCTTCTTCGGAGCTGATTGTAAGAGGAATTAAAATTTGAGTCGCGGTAAAATCATCGGAATAAAGTGCTCTTTCATACATATCCCACGAAAGCAGGCGGCGTTTTAATTCTTCGATTTCTGCTTGAGTGCCCGAAAAATTATCCCAGGTAAGTTTTTCCGCTATGATAGAATCATCGTAAGAGGTAATATAGTCGGCATTAATAATGGAGGTAACATTTCTTACTATCGGAATATCCAGTACGGCATTTGTATAGTCGTTTATTTGATTTAAAAATTCAGGCTCGAAAATTGTACCTGTTTCGCGCTGAAGCCCAACCAGGATAAAAAAGGAGCTGCCAAACTGCTCGTCGATCCACCGGGAGGTTTTTAATGCGGGATCGTCGTAGGGGACAAAGCGGAGATTATTATTATCCAATTCCGCCTTGGGTAACTGAAATCCAAAAAACACCGTAATAATGGTAATAATTGCAATTATTAGCCAAGGATATTTGTATAGTTTTTCCATATATTGTTGGAATATAACACTTTTTTAGAAACAAGTCTATAATTCAGCCAGCATTTCGGATATTTTTGCATTCTTTATGCCAAGCTTTTGGAATTCTTCCAAAGTTTCTACAGCTTTATTTTTATCCCCTGTTTTTATGTAACAATCGGCAAGCTCGATATATAAACGGAAATTTTTATTATCTTGTTGAATTAATCTTTTAAATGAATGAGCGGCTTCTTCGTATTTCCCCTGCATCTTGGAAAGAAGGGCAAGCCCCATAACGGCATAAGTATCGAATTCGATATTTAATGCCCGTTCATAGAATTCTTTTGCTTTTTCATGATCATCTAAATTACGGTAAGCGTCTCCGGTACGGGTTAGAATCATTTTGTTTCTTGGGTCTTGTTCCAAAATTCTGTTAAAATAATAAATGGATTTTTCGAATTCGTTTATTCCGCGGTAGCAGTCCGCAATTCCAAAAAGCGCGTAAAAATTACTGCCTTCTCTTTTAAGGGCGGCATCGAAAAAGGGAATTCCCTGTTCGAAAGTTTTTAGTTTTCTGTGGCAGTTGCCAATGGATGTAAGAACACGAATATCGACACTGTCATAATCGGATACAATCATTTTTTCCCAGTAAAAAAGGGCTTCTTTGTAATCTTTAAAATCGTAATGCAAATGCCCAAGTCCGATAATCGCGTAAGGATTAGTTTCTTCCATTTCCAGAACACGAATGTATTTGCTTTTTGAACTTTCAAAGTTGCGGACTTTGCGGTAAGCATCCGCTATTCTTGTAAGAACCGTAATATTTTTATCGTCATAGTTAAGGTACTGTTCCCAAATACCAATGGCTTTTTGATATTGATTCATTGCCTTGTAGCAGTCGGCAAGCCCAAAAAGAGCGTAATTGTTTCCCGAATGGTGGGTAAGACATCTTTGGTAATACTTTACTGCCTCGCGGATTGCTCCGGTTTTTCTGGTAGCGTCTCCCATGCCTACAAGGGCATAATTGTTGTTTTCGTCCATCATTAAAATTTTGGTAAAACAATCTATAGCTTCGCTTATTTTATTTTCTTTTAAATATTGATACCCTGTTTTGGAAATTTCGGTTATTTTTTCTTCGTGTATTTTTACTTCGCTCATTTTTTAATCCTTAAACTCTTTTTACCCTTCGCCCGGCGTGTTTTCACGCAAAAGGCCCTGAATGAATCCGGCAGTATGCTCGATTAAATGTCCTGCCTTGTTTTTATCGTGCGCCATCCAATACATTCGCAGCGCCTCCACCAGCCGTTCTTTCGATTTATAAAAATCGCCCACCCTGGATAATCCGTCGGAATACCCGGTAGTCATAAAAACCCTTTTTGCTTCTTCTATTTTGCCTGAATTGAATAGCTGGTTCCCTTTTCGGTTAAGAGCGGCTTTTCTAGGACCTTCTACAGGAACACCGGTTGTTACTCTTATAAATGAGTTTTCTTTGTCAAATTTTTCAAATATTTTTTTATCCATATTTTTATTTGTTACCTATATTATCAGCCTTTTTTACAAAAAAATCAACTATGGAACGGCCATACTCTCTGGAATCAATTTTAGTTAAATTATTAATTTCTTCCGTAAGATTATCGTTTCTGGGACGGTGAATTAAAATTTTTGTGCCGTCTTTAACAATAGGAGATTCCGCTATTTTAGCCGTTAATTCCCACTTAAAATGATAGGGAAAAGGCGGGTCCATAAATATAATATCAAAGGCGGATTTTGCTCTTTTAACATAAAGTTCGGCAGGCATAAAACGACAATTAATACGGCAAGGCGAAATTGATACATTTTCCAAAAGGGTTCTCCGTTTTAATTTATCCTGTTCGACAGCTTCGACAGGACAGGCTCCGCGGGAAGCGGCTTCCAGGGCAATAATCCCCGATCCCGAAAAAATATCTAAAAATGATAACCCGGCAATATTTCCCAAACAGGAAAAAATAGATTCTCTCATTCTGTCCATAGCGGGTCTGATTATTCCTGCGGGAACGGCAATAATTCTACCTTTTAATTTACCGCCTGTAATTCTCACTTTTTTAGAGGCTGCCTAAAAGCCCGTTAAGTTCGGCATTACTTACCACAGGTTCAGATGTAGATTGTTCTAAAGATACAGATGATTCTTCCAGAAGTTTTCTGCGTTTAGCGCTGTCTTTTTTTAGCTTGTCAGTCCATGTTTGGGTTTCCGGAAAGTAAACCTGTGAATAGGGACTGGAATTGTTGGAAATCTCGTTTAAAAGCTGGCTAAACTGCCATTCGGTATCAAGGAGATTATCACCTTCTGTTTCGCGGTCTAAAAACTTCAAGTTAGCAAGGAACTTCTCGGTCATTATATCCAAAATCGAGCTTATAAACTCCAAATCCCCTATGGTTTGACGGTAAAAAAGTCCGGAATCAAGATTAAGGCGCAGAAGGTCTTTTATCATTCTAATGCGGACAGTTAAAATAAAGATAGTATCTTCAAAGTTTATTCGTTTATTCATATATTGCTTCAATTATCGGCTATAAATGGGGTAAATTACAAGGTTTTTTACCTGCATATTATCATTGTGTTATAAACCAGTTGACAAGATGTCGATAAGATTTCTATACTATATCTGTAATTAAGAGGGGGAGATGGGTCAACCTTTACAACTTACTTTTGTTAATTTTGCCAAAGACTCGTACATTATAGTAGAGGGCAAAAGAAACGCAGACAGATTTTTTATTATCCGCTCTGGTAAGATCAAGCTTTCCAAGGAAGTTCAGATTGTAGCCGAGGAACAGGGAGACATCCTTAGTCCGGGCGATTTCTTTGGCGTTGTATCCACTATGTCCGGCCATAGCCATATCGAGACTGCTCAGGCTCTTACCGATGTTACTCTTATCTCCGTCCAAAAAGATCAGTTTAGTCAGTTAATCCAAAATAACGCTCCTGTAGCCATGAAGATCATCCTGCAATTCTCCAAAAGGATGCGTTATCTGGACGAAGCTCTTACAAGGCTTACCTTAAAGCAAAAAGCTGCCGACGAAGACCCAAGCCATATTTATCATGTTGCCGAATATTACGCTAAAAGTAATCAATTTAGCCAGGCATTTTACGCGTATCAAAAATATGTAAAGTGCTGCCCAAAAGGGGAGAATGTTCAGCCGGCAATCGAAAGAATGAAAAAAATAGCGCCCTATATCAAGAACCCCCAGAAAGACAGCCCGCCGGGAGAAATGACCCGTACCTATACCAAAGATTCCATTATCTTCTGCGAAGGGGAGCCGGGGGACGAGCTTTTTATCATTCAGAAAGGGGCTGTAAAAATTGTCAAAATAACCGAAAATAACGAGATTCTTCTTGCCGTACTTAGAGCCGGGGATATTTTCGGAGAAATGGCGCTTTTGGAATCTAAACCCAGGGCGGCAACAGCTGCTGCTTACGAAGACTGCCAGCTTATGGCGGTAAATAAAGCCAATTTTCAGCAGATGATTACTTCCCAGCCGCAGCTTATCGCAAAGTTAACCACCCTTTTAGCGGAACGAATTTGGCTTATTTACAGGCAGCTTGCAAATACCCTGATAACCGACCCGCTTGGAAAAATGTACGATATGATGCAAATCCAAATAGACAAGAAAAAAATCGATGTTAATACGCTTAGCAATTACAGCTTCGATTTCGGATTAAAAGAGCTTATCAATATGGTAGGGCTTTCGCAGGGAGAAGGCTCTCTTGTAGGCAGAAAATTAATGGAAAATAAGGTTTTCCAAATAATGAACGATAAACTGTTTGTTAAGGATGTTAAAGAAATTCCCAGGCAAAACGCCTATTTTAAGAAAATGCAGCAGTTGGAAAAAGTAAGAATGGGAAATAAACCAATAGCATAACAGGCAGCAGGATTTATATAAATTAGCCGATAATTATAATGATGTCTAAAATAAGAATATTTTTATTTATAACCCTGGTTACTTTGTTTGCTCCGGGTCTATGGGGGCAGAATGAAGAGCAATTTACTTATGATTTTCCTCCGGAGAATGTAAGGCGGGAACCCGGGAATCAGGAATTGCCGCGCAGTTTTAGAGAGCTTTCTTTGGGAATGAGCCTTGATGATTTAAAAGAAAAATTGATGCTGGATACCTACTTTAATTTTAGAGGGGACAGGGATGTATCCTTTCTTCCAATAAGAGAACAAAGTCTTGTAGAAACAACAGGTCCTTCGTTTATAAGCCGTGCTTTTTTTCAGCTAAGGGACGGCAATGTTTTTATTATGTCTTTTTCCCTGAACACCAACATAATTGATCATTACTCGGTTTTTATGCAGTTTTTGGTTAAATCAGGAAATCCGACTTGCCTGGTTCC
>JAITUR010000089.1 GCA_031286205.1 Treponema sp. | reverse complement strand
GAATACAACTGGTGGAACGAATGTTTGCACGGGGTTGCGCGCGCAGGAGTTGCGACTGTCTTTCCGCAGGCGATTGCTTTGGCGGCTACTTTTGACGATGAATTTGTTCAAAGGATTTTTGAAGTTATTTCCGACGAAGCCAGGGCAAAATACAACGAAGCAATAAAGCAGGGCAATCGCGGGCAATACTGGGGGCTTACTTACTGGACGCCGAATATCAATATTTTCCGCGATCCGCGCTGGGGCAGGGGACAGGAAACCTACGGCGAAGACCCCTACCTTACCGCAAAAATGGGCGTTGCCGTTGTTCGCGGTATGCAGGGCGACGATCCCGATAACCTTAAACTTGCCGCCTGTGCCAAACACTATGCCGTCCATTCAGGACCGGAAAAAGACCGCCATACATTTAATGCTATCGTAAATAAAAAAGATCTGTGGGAAACTTATCTTCCCGCTTTTAAGGCGCTGGTTGATGCCGGCGTTGAATCTGTCATGGGTGCGTATAACCGTACCCTGGACGAAGCGTGCTGCGCAAGCAATCTTTTGTTAAAAGAAATACTCCGCGGAAAGTGGGGCTTTAAGGGGCATGTTGTTTCGGACTGCTGGGCAATCCGCGATTTCCACGAATATCATAAAATAACGAACAGCCCGGAAGAATCCGCCGCTCTTGCTTTAAACGCAGGCTGCGATCTAAATTGCGGCTGTACTTATCCCATGTTGACAGTGGCTCATAAAAAAGGATTAGTCAGCGAAGATACTATCAATTTATCTCTTGAACGCCTGTTAAGAACAAGATTTAAACTGGGTATGCTGGACAATCCGTCAAACAAAGGAAAGTGGAGCAAGCTGGATCGCAAAGTAATAAACAGCGACAAACATCGAGCCCTGTCCCTTAAAGCGGCGGAAAAGTCGATCGTACTGTTAAAGAACGATAACAATATCCTGCCCCTGGATTCCCGCCCAAAAAATATTTCGGTTATGGGACCTGCCGCCGCAAACCCCCACACTCTTTTTGGAAACTATTACGGAGTAAGTCCGCGTTTTACAACAATTTTGGAAGGGCTTGCGGATAAAACAAAAGAGATGTTCGGCATCAATCTGCAATATCGTCAGGGCTGCCTAATGTACAGCGAAAACAGCCGTACATTAGCACAATACGGAGAAGCAAGTTTTATAGATGTCGTAATCTGCGTGCTTGGTCTGGACGGCGCTTTGGAAGGCGAGGAGGGCGATGCCATTGCTTCGGACTCCAATGGCGACCGCAATACAATCGAAATTCCGGCATGGCAGCTAAAACTTCTGCAGGTAGTCCGCCAGGCGGGCAAAAAAATAATTCTTGTTCTTACCGGAGGCAGTCCAATCTCTTTCCCGGAAGAACTTGCCGATGCCGTAATTTTTGCATGGTATCCCGGCGAGTCAGGCGGCAAAGCTGTAGCGGACATTATTTTTGGCGACACCGTTCCTTCGGGAAAATTGCCAATCACCTTTCCGGCTTCTACGGAACAACTTCCGCCTTACGAGGACTATTCCATGAAAGGCCGCACATATCGATACATGACAGAAAAGCCGCTGTACCCATTCGGTTTTGGACTTTCCTACACCATCTTTAAATTCGATTCAATTAAACTTTCTGCAGACACGGTTTCTGCCGGAGACAAAATAAAGGCGGCAGTCACCGTTTCCAATACCGGTAAAATTGATGCCGACGAAGTGGTGCAGCTTTATATTTCAAAGGACGGGCGGAGCGGGGACGATCCAATCGCTTCGTTAAGAGGTTATAAACGAATCAATATTCCTGCGGGTAAATCCAAAACCGTAGAGTTCGATCTTAATGCAGAAGCTTTTGAAACTGTAAACGATCAGGGCGAGTCTGTTTTAGTACCCGGTACTTATTCGGTAATTGCCGCAGATGCCGCACCTGTTCCATTGGCATCGCCCTTGGCAGTGGAAAAAGGCGCGCCTGTTCCGGTATCGATCAAAATCAATGTAAAATAAATTAGGAGAAAAAAATGAAAAAATATTTTAGTTGTTTTTTAATTCTTGGCACGGTGTTTTTGCTCTTGCTCTTTAGCGGCTGTCAGGAAAAAACCAGGCTGACAGTTTGGTCATTTAACGATGAATTGTATAAAATGATCAATGGTCAGGAAGATTTATCGACATATTATACTTTGGCATTTCCTGATATAAAAATTGATTATTCAGTAACTCCTGAAGATCAATTTCCAAAAAGATTAGATCCTGTTTTAGATTCCGGCCGAGGTGCGCCCGATATTTTTGCTTTAGATTCTACATTTGTCCGAAGATATGTTGAATCCGGATTTCTTTTGGATATTACCGGTATTCATACAGATAATAGAGACAAACTTCTTACATATCCGGTGCAAGTTGGATCATCCGAAGGCAAAGTATATGCTATGTCGTGGCAGGCAAATCCCGGCGCAATGTTTTACAGGCGCAGTTTAGCAAGAAAATATCTTGGCACTGATAATCCCCAGATTGTTCAAACCTATTTTTCCGATTTTGGCAGATTTTTAAATTCGGCAAGATTAATTAAAACCCGTTCAAATGGTGCTTGTGCTGTTATAGCTTCGTACAAAGATCTTCAAATTCCGTTTTTTAGCGCAAGGCAGGATCCCTGGGTTATAAGAGACAGATTTATTATCGACTCTGTTCTTGATTATTATTTAAATTTTGCAAAAGAACTTTACGAGAATCGCTGGGAAGGCCGTGTCGATCCATATTCGCCCGGCTGGTTTGCCGGTATGAGAGGCGAGCTTAAAGATGAAAACGGAAAAGCTGTCGAAATTTTTTCCTATTTCCTGCCTACTTGGGGTTATCACGATGTTCTTAAAAAAAATGCCGGCAACACTGACGGCGACTGGGCTATGATTCAGGGACCCATTGGCTGGTATCAGGGCGGCTCGTGGATTGCCGCATGGAAGGGAACCAGTAATCCAGAAGGCGCAAGACAAATGATAGAATGGCTTACCACAGATAATGAATTTCTAGAGGCATGGGCATTGGGAACCGGGGGCATAACAGCCAATCTTGCGGTAGTTAATAAAATAAAAGACAGCTTCGAGGATACCTTTCTGGGCGGGCAGAATCCCTATGCCGAATTTGCTGAAATGGCAAAGGCCGTTAACGGCAGGCTTATTCAGAGCTATGACGAAGAAATCCAGGCTATTTATATGGAAGCTTTAAACTCATTCGTTAAAGGCGAAAAATCCAGACAAGAGGCTATGGATGACTTTAAAGCCGAGGTAATGGCTAAATTTGAAGTTTTTTCCGATTAATTTGATTAAATTTAGGTTATAAAAGGCAGAATTGGTTAAATTTAAGTTAATTTTTTAACAAAATTAATAAAAAAGGTATTGACCATTTATTTATACTATGCTAGATTGATATATACTTAGCCCCAAATAAATGAATGGGGTTAAGAAATTATTTTAGGAGGAGAATGAAGATGAAAAAGTTACTTTTATTGTTACTTACATTATTAGTTCTTATTGGTCTTAGTAGTTGTGAAGGAGACGGAAAAAATGTTATTAATGTCTGGAGCTTTACTGACGAGGTTCCAAATGCATTAATGAGGTTCAAAGAAATGAACCCGGATTTCCCGTATGACTTCAATGTCACTATTATTGCTACCACAGAAGGTGCATACCAGCCGGCGCTGGATCAAGCACTCGTTGCCGGCGGCAAAAGAGCTCCCGATATTTTTACGGCAGAAGCGGCTTTTGTATTAAAGTACACACAAGGTGAACTTTCTAACAGGGCAATGCCGTACAAAAATTTAGGCATAGATGTCGACAATCAGTTGAGAGCAGCTCAGATAGCGACTTATGTTCATGAAATCGGCACAAGACCTTCTGACAATCAGGTTGTTGGTCTGGCATTTCAAAATACCGGCAGCGGTCTTATCTACCGCCGTTCGATAGCTAGAGATGTTTTTGGTACAGACGACCCCGCCAGAATTTCAAGTATCGTAGGACCGGGCTGGGACAAATATCTTAGTGCAGCTGCACAGCTTAAAGCGAAAGGTTATTCCATCGCTTCCGGCGAAGGTGATATCTGGCAGGTAATAAGAAATACCGCTACACAGTCTTATGTAGTAAATGGCAAACTTTACCTTGACCCCGCACGCGAAGCATTTTTGGATGTTGCAAAAGCAATGTTTGACAATGATTATACAAACAGAACTGGTGCATGGTCAGATGCATGGTTTGCTGACATGGCAGGAACCGGCGCAAGACCTGTATTTGGATTCCTTGGTCCGGCATGGCTTATTAACTATGTAATGATTAACAATGTCCAGGGTACTTTCGGCGATTGGGCAGTAGCTGTCCCACCCGTACCCTTCTCTTGGGGCGGAACATGGATTATTGCTAACCAGCAGGGTAATGCCAGTGTTAGAGACGGTGTTAAAACAGTTTTAGAGTGGCTTACTCTTGACTCATCAAATACCGGTTTCCAGTATATGTTTGCCAACGGTAATCTGTATGAAGGCAGCGCTGCATTCCCGGATAAAGCAAAAGATTTTGCTGACGGCAAATTTGCTAAAGATGCTGTAGCTTCCGGAACCGTAATGTCCAGATCAGATGGAACCCTCGCTATTCTCGGCGGTCAGAATATGTATGATGTATTCATTCCTGCCGGTGCAAACGCCAAGGGTGACTTCTTCTCAGCATACGATGAAACAATCAGCCAGCTCTTTAACGATCAAGTCCAATTATACATAAACGGCACCAAGACTCGCGAACAAGCAATAGCAGATTGGAGACAGAATGTCGTAGATATACTCGATATACAACAATAATTTGTATATATAGTTATCAGTAAGTTATCAGGGGGGCGGAGTTTTACCGCCCCTTCTTTTTATTATGATGAAGGTGGGCTATGCGTTATATAAAAAAAGATAAATACGCGAAATATGGTTACTTTTTTTCAATTCCTTTTGTAGTGACATTCCTTATTTTTCTTCTTTACCCACTAATATATACTGCAGTTATAGGTTTTACAGATTTAAGAGGAGCGGGTAACACAAGCTGGAATTATTTAGAAAACCCGTTCGAAAATTTTGCTTTAATATTAAAAAACAAGACCTTTCAGGTCTCCATGGTAAATACATTTAAAATATGGACAATGAACTTTGTCCCCCAGATAGCGCTTGCGCTTCTACTGACAGCGTGGTTTACTAATCGCCAGTACGAAGTTAAGGCGAAAGGGCTCTTTAAAATATTGTTTTATATGCCTAACATTATAACAGCTGCGTCAATAGCAATACTTTTTAATGTGTTGTTTATGTTCCCTGTTGGACCAATTAACGATTTTTTGGTGCTGATCGGGTTTGCAGATAAACCGTTCGAATTCCTTATTAGTAAGAATGCTTCCCAGATTATTGTTGCATTCATTCAGTTTTGGATGTGGTACGGTTACACTATGTTAATTCTAATATCCGGCGTACTAGGGTTAAATCCGGAGATGTATGAAGCATCGGAAATAGACGGTGCTACCGGTTCTCAGCAATTTTTTTATATTACACTTCCAAACCTGCGTACAATTTTAATTTATGTTTTAATTACAAGTCTTGTAGGCGGACTTAATATGTTCGATATTCCCAAGCTTTTTAACGATGGAAGGCCGGACAATGCTACAAGCACTATAAGTTTATTTATTTATAACCAGGCCTATGCCGGCAGCTACCTTTACAACCGTGCTGCGGCTGCAAGCATGATAGTATTTGTTATAATTGCAGCACTTTCTGCAGTTGTCTTTTTCCTTCTGCGGGAAAAAAGTTTTAAACAAAATAAAAAAATCGGAGGATGAAAATGACAAACCAAAGAAGCGGATCGTTCATTTTCAAAATAGTAGTATATTCAATATGTATCACTCTTGGTATTATGAGTATATTTCCTTTTTTAGTTATGTTCATTAACGCTACCCGCAGTACTCCGGAGATACAGCAGGAGAGTATATCTCTTATTCCCTCTAAATTCCTTCTTGAAAACTTTAAAATATTTACGGGAAAGACCTTTAATCCTTTAATTGGCTTATTAAATTCCATGATAATTTCTGTTTGCGCGACACTCTGTGCAATTTACTTTTCATCGCTTACTGCTTATGGGCTTGTCGCGTATAACTGGAGGCTCCGTCAACCATTTTTTACTTTTATACTTATTATATTAATGATTCCTGCACAGGTAGTAAATATAGGTTTTTACCAGTTTATGTTTCGCCTTGGCTTAACGAATAACTTTTTACCCCTTATTCTTCCGGCAATAGCTTCTCCTGCTGTAGTATTTTTTATGCGGCAGTATTTAATGTCAACTCTTTCGCTTGATATCGTAGATTCGGCACGCATAGACGGATCAAAGGAATTTAATACATTCAATTTTATTATTCTGCCTATAATGAAGCCCGCTATAGCAACACAGGCTATTTTCGTGTTTGTAGGAAGCTGGAATAACTATTTCCTGCCGTTGATATTTCTTACAGACAGCAGATTGTACACCATGCCTATCATGGTAAGCCAACTGCGCGGCGATATTTACAGAACCGAATTTGGCGCGATATATCTGGGCTTGGCTCTTTCTATATTACCGATATTTGTAATATATTTTGCCTTGTCAAAATATATTATTGCAGGCGTCCAGCTTGGAGGCGTTAAAGAGTAATTTTATTTTTCCAGAGGAAACACATATGTTTTTTAAGTTTCCTCTGGTTTAATAAATAGCTTATTACTTCTTTTGCTTCATTTTCTGACCATCGAAATTCGTTAGAGGTTATTGCAGAGGCGGCTTGGCTGGTTGTATAGCGTCTTTTGTTTTTACGAATAAAATTTAAAACACGGATTTCTTCTCGGAGTTTATTTTCTGCTTCTCCTTCGCAGACATCGCAGCAATATTTTTCGGGACTTTCCCATGTTTCTCCGCTTGCCTCATAATTTAACATTTTAAGAAGTGAATGTCTGCGGCAATGGTCGATATCTTTTGCATAGTTTAACAATGTTAAAAAACGGCTTCGGCTGTTATCGGTTTTGCATTTTTCCAGTGCTTTTTTATCTTCCGGCCCCCATAAAAGGATAGCCATAGATTGTCCGCCGTCGCGCCCGGCTCTGCCCGATTCCTGCAAGTATGCTTCCGCCGTTGGAGCGCAGTCTCTGTGAATAACAGTCCGTATATCGGCTTTATCGACCCCCATCCCGTATGCGCAAGTTGCACACAACACAGCTTTCGGATTATTAATAAACCATTTTTCCACGGCGGTTTTTTCCTCTCTGCTTAACCCCGCATGATAAAAGCGGATTTCATTGTGCCAGGGGTATCCCATTTCCGCAAGTTCTTCTCCAAGATAACGGGCAAGCCTTTCCGTGCCCGGACGGGAAGAACAAAAAACAATTGCAGGGCGCGTGTTTTGGATTAACAAATCCCTTACCGCTAAATTACGGCTTATAACGGATTTTGCAGAATAACAAATATTTGGTCTGTCAGGATTCCCCACTATTTGGTGCGTATCTGTATTATTAAAAATATAGCGTTTGATTTTTTCCAATACAGGAGCGGAAGCAGTGGCAGTAAAGGCGGTAACAAGCGGCGGGTTAAGATCGTTAATTATAGAGCCTATTTCCAAATAACTTGGACGGAAGCTTTCGCCCCATTCGCTTACACAATGCGCTTCGTCAATTACTATATGTTTTATATCGATATTTTTTAACTCCGCTTTAACCTGCGGCGTTAGGAGTACTTCAGGGTTAGCAATTATAAAGCGAGATTGCTTGCTTTGCAGTAATTCCCAAATTTTAGCGCGTTCTGTTTTACTCTGTTCTCCTCTAAGAATAACGGGATTAAAACCCTTTTCATGCAGACGGCGTTCTTGATCTGCCATAAGCGACAGAATTGGATATATTACAAGGGTGATGCCTTCCAGCAGCATGGCGGGTAACTGAAAGCATAATGATTTACCTGCACCCGTTGGCAGAATAACAACCTGCTTTCCCAAAGTATTGCGGTCGGACTGGTTTTTATCCTGCTCTGCAGACGAAGCCTCCGTTGCTTCCAATATATTGGTAATTACAAGCCTTTGATACGGAAACAGGTAATCAAGACCAAAGAGTTCTTTTGTTTTTATGCTTAAATAATCAGGAGTTGGATTGTTTTTCATAAAGGGACATCTATTCTTCCAACTGCTGTTTTATTTGCTCGATAGATAAACCTTGAGAAATAAGATCAAGAACATATTTATTTCTTTGTTCCAATCCTTGCTGCATCCCCTGCTGTATGCCTTGTTCCATGCCTTGCTGCATACCCTGTTGCATACCTTGCTGTATACCTTGCTGTATACCTTGCTGTATACCCTGCGCCATACCTTGCTGCATACCTCTCGCCATTCCCTTCGCTATAGCCTTTTCTTCCAGCCTCTTGCGTACCTTCTTCGCGTACGCCATCTCGCACTGGTAATCCAGGAGAATCTTCTCGTCACGCATTATTCGTGCCCGTTCTTCTTCGTCTCGGCTGATTGTCATTACTACCCGGCTGGCCATCGCTATCCCTTCCTCCCGTTCCAATATCTTGTTTATTATACCCCGTTTGCTCGTATCGGTCAAATATTCCATAAACACTGCCCACTGCTCTCGGGCATCCATTTCATCTACAGACTTCTTTACCACCTTCCCAAGCTTGCATAGCTCAAGAGTGATTATCTTCGTCTTACCTCCAAGGGATACCCTGTTTTCTGGATCATAGTACTCAAACGAATGGTAGAAAACATCATTGTTAAAGAACTTCCTGTTGGCCATTATCGCTATCTGATATGTTCGTTTCAGGTCATTGTAGTCCTTGTCTTCGCCCCTAATATCCTGTCCTATAAAAAGCTTTCCGGCATGGAACTCTAACCTGATAGGCTCGAAAGGTTTCGGGTAGAAACACATTTCTACATTGATAAGCTCTCCGTTTTCCGCCCTGCAGTTAATGTCAAAACGCAGTTGTCTGTCCCTGACATTGTTTACGGCAGGCTCGTTGTCGGTTATGGTTTCTATTTCCACTTCCCTTACGATAAGGGCGGAAACCAGTTTAGAAAGGGCTATCATTGATGCTTCGCTGCCTCTGGCGAACACAGCTTTGAAAATATTGTCCTTTCTGATGTCGATGATGTCATCATCATTTGTAAATCGGATAGTTGTTTTCACAAATCACTCCATAAATATAGATTTGCACCCTGCATACGCAGGCTGCCTCCGGACAGCTCAATCTTTAATTTGGATCAAAGATTGCATTATCTGGTCTATATATATGGCGTAAAAGCGCCGTTTTGCTTGCTCGAAATCAAAAGTTTTTGAAGATTTTTTGGGGTAGGGGATTTTCTCACACGGAGAGGAGATCAATCATCATCTAGTCCAAGCTCGTCGTTGGTATTGGAGCCGCCGGAGATTGTATCGGTACCCCCGGAATTGGGGTTTTCAGAAGATTTCTTTCGTTTAAAACGGATTTTTTTGGCTATTGAGCTTATTTTTGGTGTACGGTAGTGCCGGGCTGCATAAAAAACAAGATTAAGGTAGAGAACTATGCCGACAGTAACCGCTATTACCTGCCAAGATGTGAGAACATGCTTAATTAATTCAAACATACTTTCCGGATACATTTCTCTTATTATCGGCTTTTTTTTCAAAAATAAATATGGTACTATGCACTATGAACTCAATATTAGAAACATTAAAAACAAGAGGCTTTTTTAAGCAATGCACGGATGCCGATGCCCTGTCCAAATTGATGGATAACGAGCCGGTTACTTTTTATGTG
>JAITUR010000068.1 GCA_031286205.1 Treponema sp. | reverse complement strand
GACAACAGCGCAGGTGTGGAAAAAGGCGTTAAGTCTATTACGGTAGACGGCAATTCTTTTACAGCCGGAGAAAACGGCTGGGTACTGCCTGCTTTTGGCGACGGAAAAGCGCATCAAGTTAAAGTTGTAATGGGATAAGCGCTGCTGATATATGTCGTATAAACAAATAAAAACCCCGCAGGAAATTGATACCTTGGTTTCCTTAATCCGCGAAATCTGGCCGGAAGTATTTATTCCCATAATCGGAAAAGCTCAGGTTGATTATATGCTTGTTCATTATCAGGGCAAAGATATAATTTTAAGCGAAATAGAAAACGGCAGGCAATATTTTTTTATCAAGTATGCCGGCGCGCCTGTTGGCTACTTTGCATATAATCTGGAAGAAGACTATCTGTATATTAGCAAGGTATATTTAAAAAAAGAATTTCGCGGCAAGGGTTTGTCCACTAAAGTTTTTGATTATTTCGAAGAAACCGCGCGCGCCAGCAGCAAGAAAAAACTTTTTCTTCGTGTAAACCGTAAAAACAAACAGGCAATCGATATTTATTTACACCGCGGCTTTGTAATTACAGAAAGCATAGATGAACCTTTGGGAAACTTTGTATTAAACGACTATTGCATGGAGATGCCGCTAGCGCGGCAGGCATAAAAAAGCCGTTTTTCGTCCTACAGTATAACAAGTCAATTAAATTTTCGGCAAGAGGGTTTGCGCAGCTTTGCAAACAGATATATTTCTACTTTGCCAAAATTGCGTGGGTTTCTTTAAGCTGTTCAATAATAGGCAGTTTTTGAGGGCATTTTTCTTCGCACGAACCGCAAGCAGTACACTTTGATGCATCTGCGCTCTTTATCCAGCTCCAGCCCATCGCCATTTCGTAGTAAGCTGCCCTGGCGTGCTCATGCAAGCCGTAAACACGATAACGATTCATAATTTCAAAAAGATATGCAATGTCGATTCCCTGCGGACAGGGTTTGCAGTAATCGCAGCCGGTGCAGTAAAGTTTTGCAAGCGCCTTGTTTTCTTCCATCATCTTTTTAATGTGATCCAGCTCTTCTTCTGTTAAGTGCCCGGTACGGGAAGCAATAGCAAAGTTTTCGTTTAACATATTTATATCGCTCATGCCGGAAAGGGCAATATCGATATTTTCGTTGGCAAGTACAAAACGCAAAGCCATTTCTGCGGTACTCGACAAACCTTGTCCGCCGGTTTTGTCTTTAAGAAGTCCCTGAATCTTTTCGCTGGGAGCTCCCAAGCGGCCGCCGCCGACAGGTCCCATTGCAACAACACCAAGACCTTTGGATTTTGCATAGGCGATATTTTCTTCGTTGGAGCGGTCGAGCATATTGTATTGCACAAGAGTTGTTTCAAAAAAACCGGAATCGATTATTGGTTTGTAGTTTTCCGCCGCATCATGGTACGAAAAAGAAATATGTTTTATAAGCCCCCGATCTTTTGCTTTTAAGGCGGCTTCGAGCGGTCCGTACTTTAAACCTTGCCAGCCCTGAAAACTTTTTAACGAAATACCCCAAAAGTGGTAAAAATCAATATAATCGGTATCCAAATTTTTTAGCGAGTTTTCCAGCCGCTTCATCCAGTTATCGCCGTCATTATCCTCGATTGGATTTTTTGTAGAAAGAAATACTTTATCGCGCCAGTCTTTTAACGCTTTGCCAACCGCCGCTTCGCTGAGTTTTTCGCAGTAAAGCGGAGCGGTATCGACATAGTTTACTCCCATTTCAAATGCTTTTTGCATAAGAGGAACAGCCAGGTCTTCGTCCACGATCTTAACACCGTTGTTTTCTTTCATGGGCAGGCGCATTGCACCAAAGCCCAGTGCCGAAACACTCTTCCCTGTACTGCCAAATGTTTTGTAAACCATATCTTACTCCTTACATATCCAATACAACTTCATTTTCTGCTTTCAGGACACTGGCAGGAATATAATTTCCTTCCATTTCGGCGCCATTAACTGTAAGTTTTTTACAGCCGCTTTCTTTTCCGTCGGGATTATTTACCTTTATGTTAAGTTTTTTGCCGCGGAATGTTTTTTCGATACTCATGGACTTCCAGCTTGACGGAATTGCAGGAGCAAATTTTAATCCGTCAATATCCGGTCTTAATCCAAGTATTCCTTCCACGCCGCCAACCATGACAGTGCTTGCGGTTCCCGTCAGCCAATGAACATGGCTGCGCCCTTCGAACGGACTTTCCGAACTTTCCGTAAACTGCGAATAAACATACGGCTCCATCAGACGAATATCCGCAATGTCGTTTTGCGCGGCAGGACATGATTCTAAATAATACTCAAACGCGCGCCCGCCTCTTCCAAGCAGAGCTTCTGCAAGAATTATCCAGCCCTGCGATTGCAGGAAGATGCCGCCGTTTTCCTTGGTGCTGGGATTAAACAACAGGGCAAGCGCTCCTTCGAACGCGTGTTTTTGATAAGACGGAGCCATAAGGCGCGCGCCGTACTTTGTGTTTAACTCCTTGTGTACAAGATCAAGAATTGCTTTACCCCGCGCTTCGTCCGCATAACCTGAAATAACAGCCCAGCTTTGCGGATTCAGCCACATGGAAGCTTCAGGGTCGCCGGCTTTTCCGACAACAAAATCATCTTCGGTAATTCCGCGGACGAACCGGTCTTTGCTCCAGCATTTTTCTTCTATAATTTTTCCAAAGCGTTCTTTTAATTCGTTCATCTGTTTTTCTGTTGCATCATCTTTTTTTAATTTTGCAAAACGGATCATAATTTCGAACGCATAGTACAACTGTAAAGCGACAAAGACCGATACGCCTTTTTCTCCCAATCGCAGACAGTCGTTCCAGTCGGCATGAAGCCCTGCGGGTAATCCGTGTATGCCCAAATTGTTAAGCGAAAAATCAATCGCTTTTTTTAGATGATTAAACAAGGTGTCTTCGCCTTTATTTGCATACGGGATAACTTCTTCCAATAAACCTGTGTTCCCGGTCTCTGCAATATATTTCCAAACTGTGGGGAAAAGCCAGAGCGCATCGTCCGCGCGGTAGGAAGGATGCCCCGTTCCTTTGCGGTAAGATTCATCTTCGGGAGTATCCTCGTTTCCCGCATTGTGGCTAAATTTTACAAGAGGAAGCGCTCCGCCGTGATGAACCTGCGCGGAAATCATAAATCTGATTTTTTCCAACGCCATTTCCGGATCAAGATGAAGTATCCCCTGAATATCCTGCACGGTGTCGCGGTAGCCGTAGCCATTGCGGGCTCCGCAGTAGGAGAACGAAGCTGCGCGCGACCAGACAAATGTAATAAAACACTGGTAAGCATTCCATGTGTTAATCATGTGGTTAAAATTGTCGTCCGGAGTTTGTACTTTTAAGTTACTCAACTTTCCATGCCAATATTTTTTTAATTGATCAATTTCACGATCCGGCAAAGAGACATCTTCGTATTTGGCAATAAGCTCTTTTGCCTGCGCTTCGCGTTTCTGACCAAGAATAAAAGAAAATTCTTTTGTTTCGCCGGGCGCAAGTTCAAGCGCGGTGTGCAAAGCGCCGCATGGATTCATATTGTAGTTAAGAGTGCCGTCCAACTTGCCTTTTTCTATGGAAACGGGGTTACCGTAATCGCGGTATTTGCCAAGAAAACTGGCACGGTCTCCGCAATAAGATGTTACGGGCGCGCCGGCAAGGGCAAAGACGCGGGTTTCTACACGGCTTTCGTTAACGGCGTTCAGACAGTTTTCGTTTATTGTTTGTAATATGAATTTTTCTTTAAAATATGTGCGGGTAATAAATTGTGTGTATTGAAGATTAACCTGATCCTGCTCGTAAAAACTTTCGCAGGTAAATTCGGCATAACCAAAGCAGGATATTTTCCGCACCTTGCCGCCCTTGTTTGTAACTTTAACCTTCCATACTTCGTAATCCGCATCTTGGGGTACATAGTAAGCCGCTTCGGACTGTATATCCTTGTACAAGGCTTCGATTTGAGTGTAGCCTGTTCCGTGGCGGCAGATCGATTTATAAATATCCAGGGGTTTGCCGACAGGCTGCCACGAAGCCGACCAATAATCGTTGGTTTCATCATCGCGCAGGTAGATATAACGCCCGGGTTTGTCCTGTTCGTTAAATCGATAGCGGATAATTCTCCCCGCCGCACCGCTTTTTACAAAGCTGTAGCCGCCCGCATTATTGGAGATAATTGCTCCATAAGCCGGAGAACCAAGATAATTTGCCCAGGGTGCGGGCGTATCGGGCTTGTCTATAACATATTCGCGTTTATCAGCATCAAAATAACCATATTTCATGGCATCCTCCTAAAATTATTTCATTGTTAATGATCTTATTTTATCGTATTATTAGTAAATATGGAACTGGATCAGGAAGAAGCCCTATACGAATTTCTCGAAAACGCCATTCGGCCCTTTACGCTGGAGGATATTACCACTTATGTACAGGCTTCGGGACAAAAGCGCAACAAGAGTCTTGTGCTGGAAATTGCTGCCTATTTGGAAGCACGAAAAATTGCTTTTAGGCAGGATAAGAAACATTGGGTTTCCCGCAGAAATTGTTTCGAACCCGCTGTTTTTGTAATTTCTCCCACGCGGCTGGAATTGCTTAACGGAATACTTATTCCCGGGCACAGATGCGTTCCTTTTGCAAATCCTATGATTATGCCTAACCGGTATAGTTTTATTTGGAAAGGCAGTCCTGTTCCTGTTACAACAACAGAAGCGCCGCCGGAGGATCTGTATCCATTTTACTGTATCTATGGCGAAGAATTTGCTCCTCAATATATCGCAAGAGATAATCAAAAAAACGAAGAAGCGTATAACGCCGACCCATACGAAGACCCGCCGGAAGTATCGATCTATACTCTTGATATGCGCGGTATTTACCGCGAGTGTGCATTTGTACCCGGAGACAAATTTATTGTACGAACATTGGACTGGAAGGAGTGCAGATTCGAGCTTGAAAAAGTAGAAAAGGATACATGGTCTCGTGCCGATTTAAATGAATGGCTGGAAAAAGCAGAGAGCGGTTTCGAAGACAGCTTTGCCATATTAGGTCCCGCTTCCAGTACAGAAGAGCAGATTGCCTTTGCATATTGGTTTGGCGGCAAACGAATGAGGGAAGTTCCCGCTTATTCTTTGGAAGAATTTATTTACGAAAAATCCAATCGTGTAGAAGTTGTCCCTTTTGGCATAGAATCCCGTTTTTGGTTTGCAGGCAAGGAGATACCGGATTACAACCATCTTCAAAATTATGCTGTTCCTCCCGACAGAACATATATAGAAGATTTGTTATTCAGAAAAAATATTCCAATATCTGAATTTGTAATTCTTTCTTATATAAAAGATGCTTTTTTTCGCAACGAAACAGAGTTTGACAAGGTAATTAATAGAATAATACCGCCGGTGATACATCTGGAAGAAAATGAATGGAATATTATGGCAGAATATATTTCAGATGGCATGGAAGATTTTTATAAAAGTTATTCTCTTTTTTTGGATCAAGGAGCAGGTCCTGTTCGCCAAAATGTTTTAGATTTACACACTGCGGTAATTGAACTTTCCGCGCAACTGCAAAAAGGGGAAATAGAAGCTGCGTGGCTTCCCAGGCACACTTTTATTGTTCTTTCGCAAATTCAGGGACACGCTGCGGCTATTTTAGAAGATCTTGCATTCGATGAATCGCCTTTGCCGGGCGATATTATTGCTATGGATAATTCTTCTGACAGTATGATCGATACTTTTTCCGAGATTAAAGAACTTATAAATACCGCAATGGATAATTTTAGAAGAAGCAATCTTACCGTGATTCAGGGCGGAGAAAATACCGGAGAGTTATGGAGAATGATACAGGTAAGTATTTCCGGAGTTGATGTCTGGCGGCGGGCAATTATTTCCCATGTATGTACAATGGAAGAATTGCATATATTGATTCAGGCCGGAATGGATTGGAAAGGTTCTTTGCGTTACCGTTTTTATACCGAGTTATCTGACGGCTCAAAAGAATATCTGCATAACAAAATTAAACTGGAAGATGTCGATTTCCGCGGTAAAAAGGAAATTGTTTATGAATATGGTTCCAGATGGAATGTAAAAATAATTATTATGTCGTCCTATCAAGGAACTAAAGATGAAGTTTGCCGTTTTATTGCAGGTGAAGGAGCAGCGCCCCCTGAACATACAGACGGGCCTCGTCATTATAAAAAATTGTTTGCGGTTTACGAAGCGGGAAGCACTGCAGAAAAAATAATAACCCAGCGCGAATTGGGTGCGGATTTTACCGGAAGTTTTGATCTTGAAAAAGCAAATAGCATCTTACACGAGGCAATAGGAGATAAAGATGGATAAAGAAAAAACCACCTTAACACAATTAGTAAAACACGGCGGAATTTTTTATAAAATAGAAGGAGCCAACAAAAAAGAAATATTAATTAACTTGATTGATGCTCTGCCGCCCTCGGTTTTGCCTGCTGGTAAACGCGATACATTATTAAAAGCAGTTATAGAAAGAGAAGCACTTATTTCCACCGGGATAGAAAACGGTATTGCGCTTCCTCATCCGCGCACTCCGCTTCTGGAAGCCGGAGAGCCGCCATTTGTTGCAATTGCATTCTCCCGGCAGCCAATAGATTGGGAGACACCCGACAATAAACCGGTTCACACTATTTTTTTAATTGTTTCCGATTCTCCCAAGCAGCATTTAAACGCATTAACAAATATTAATTTTTTATGCATGAACAAAAACTTTTACAATTTAATTACCGCGCAGGCAGCTAAAGAAGAAATCCTTGCCGCAATCGGAGAAGCAGAAAAAGGCTGGCGCAGGTAGAATGTTTGTTTATTTATAATACACATTAATAGTAATTGTAGGGACTATTAATTGATTTGTATCTTAAATTATTTCGAAATTATATCTTAATCATACTATAAATTATGAAAAAAGTATTTATTTAGGATTTTTCCCCAAATTATGGCTATTTACTATATTTTAAATTTATTGTATACTATAAATTAAGAGAAAAATTTGATTTGGGGGTAAAAATGAGTAATTTACTAGAAGCCATCGTAAGAATTCATAAACTCAAAGACTTAGCAATAGAAGAACATTATAAAAGCAGAATAAGAGCTAATAATATGGGAGAAGCATTGGAGAAATTCCTTACTGATGCTTTTGCAAATACTTTTGATATAAAAAATGAAGAACAAAGAAATATTAAATATTCGGAGATATTTTCATATATAGCAAACCAAAATAACCCACCTGATGCAATCATTAAAGGAGGTGACGCAATTGAAGTAAAAAAGGTAGAAAGCAAAAACCCAAAATCAATACCGTTAAATAGTTCATATCCAAAAAATAAATTATTTGCAGATAGCCCAATGATAACAGAAGAATGTAGAAAATGTGAAGAAGGTTGGAAAGAAAAAGATATTATTTATGCAGTTGGAATAATTAGAGATAAATATTTAAAAGCATTATGTTTTGTTTATGGCGAAGATTATGCTGCTAACCCAGAAATATACGAAAGAATAAAAAATGCAATAAAAAGCGGAATTAGTGAAATTCCAAATATAAAATTTTCAAAAACTACTGAGTTGTCACGAGTAAATAGAGTTGATCCATTAGGAATTACTTATTTAAGAGTAAGAGGAATGTGGGGTATTGATATACCCTTCGAAGTATTTAAATATATTACAAATGGGCAAAAATTCTTTGCAATAATAAATAATAAAAAATATAATACATTTCCAAAACAAAGTATTGAATTAATAGAAAAAACCAAGGGAATTGTAATCACAGACCATAAAATTAAGGATTCCAATAATCCAGCAAAACTTAAAGACATCAAACTTATTTCTTTCAAGGAGATAATATGAAAATTGTAAGTTTATTTTCTGGTGCAGGTGGGCTTGATTTAGGATTTGAAAAAGCAGGATTTAAAATTGTTTTTGCAAATGAATATGATGAAACTATTTGGAAAACTTATGAAACCAACCATTCATGCAAGCTTGATAAACGTGATATACGTGTAATAAAATCATCAGAAGTCCCTGCTTGCGATGGTATTATAGGCGGTCCCCCCTGCCAATCTTGGTCAGAAGCAGGTTCCCTCCAAGGAATAAATGATTCACGAGGACAATTATTTTTTGATTATATCAGGATATTAAAAGATAAAAAACCTAAATTTTTTCTTGCAGAAAATGTTGTAGGAATGCTTTCATCAAGGCATACAGAAGCCGTTGAGCATATAAAAAGTTTGTTTGAAAATGCTGGCTATAGCCTTTCTATTACTCTTATTAATGTTGCAGATTATGGTATACCACAAGACCGTAAGCGTGTTTTTTTTATAGGTATCCGGAAAGATTTAGATTTTACTTTTCAATTTCCTAAAGCAATTAATAAATATAATACACTTGAACAAGCCATTGGGGATTTAAGAGATACTGCCGTTCCTGCTCTACCAAAAAACAAGACTGATCAAAACGCTAAAATTCCAAATCATGAGTATTTTACTGGAAGTTTTTCTACAATTTTTATGAGCCGTAACCGTGTTCGCCAATGGAATGAAGTAGGATTTACCGTTCAAGCTACTGGCAGGCAAGCACAATTACACCCACAAGCACCAAAAATGATTTTTATTGAGAAAGATAAGCGTGAATTTGTTAAAGGAAAAGAACATTTATATAGACGTATGACTATACGCGAATGCGCCCGTTTACAAACTTTTCCTGACAATTTTATTTTTTATTATAATGATCTTGAAGATGGTTATAAAATGGTAGGAAATGCTGTTCCTGTAACAATGGCAAAAATTATTGCAACTGCTTTAAAAAAACAAATTGAAAATATTGTAACCATTAATTATAATGATATTATAGAAAAACGACTTGTTTCATAATTTTTATACCTTTGCTAAACTTGCACTTAACAAACGGTATATGCCATCCCCAGAAATATATTGAAATTAGTTAATATAAAAATATAATTAGTATAATTTATGCTAAATATTATTTTCAATAATGTTAAACAGGTAGGTTATTTTTATCATAATAATATTCATACACGATCATCTTCACGCATAATATTTGTATCTATGCCATGAAAAATCCCTTTTAATTTTTTTATGGGTTTTAATGGTATTAATTCAATTCTATTATTATAGGAAATGAATTCAAAAGAATCACCAGCTTTTAAATCGTAAAATTCTCTTATTTCTTTGGGAAATTCCAATTGGTATTTACTGGATAAAGTAGCTGTATTCATAAAAACTCCTTATTTTTTACTATACTATCATTATCATAGGATGTCAAGAATTA
>JAITUR010000048.1 GCA_031286205.1 Treponema sp. | reverse complement strand
AAGCAGCGTGTTCTCGCTGCTGTTCGGCAACCCCGATATTCTTCGGGAATTGTACTCGGCTATCGAAGGGGTAGATTTACCGCCGGATATACCCATCAATATTAACACACTTTCCAATGGTCTCTACAAGGGAAAGATTAACGACCTATCTTTTTTGATAGACAACCGTCTGATAGTTTTAATTGAACATCAAGCGACCATTAATGAGAATATGCCTATAAGATTGCTAACCTATGTTTCAGAGATTTATAATAAAATAATAGGCAGCAAGAATGTTTTTCAGGAAAAACTTATAGAGATACCATTGCCTGAATTTATAGTCCTTTACAACGGAAATAAACCTTATGACGACTACAAGGAACTAAAACTTTCTGACGCGTTCAAGGACATAGAAGGTTTAAAGATTGATAAATCGACCCCGCCGCTGGAATTGACGGCGAAAGTTTACAACATAAACAAAGGGCATAATCCTCAGATGCTGGAAAAAAGTAAAACCCTTGAAGGCTACAGTATATTTATAGGTAAAATTAAAGAGCTAAAGGCGAATAATTTAAGTCTTGATGAATCTGTAAAGTATGCTGTAAGATATTGTTTAGAGAACGATATTTTAACAAATTTTTTAAGAGCCCACGAAGGAGAGGTGGTAGATATGATATTAGAAGATTTAACCATGGATGAATGGATGGACTTGCGCTACGAGGAAGGGCGCGAGGAAGGTGAGCAGAAAATCATAAATCTCCTGCAAAGCGGTAAATCTCCTGAGGAAATAATCAAGGAATATAGCGCAAAAGCTAAAAGCGGGGTTAGTGTTTAACGCAGAAGACGCGGAATTTAGCGCAGAAAGCACGGAATTTTTTAAAGTTTAAATTCCTAAAAAATTCCGCGTTCTCCGTGTCCCTTGGCTGCGCCACGCAAGCGATCCGCGCCTTTAGCGTTAAAAAACCGATCTTTTTTACAAATTTGTCAAAAAACTTTCCCCATCAGTCAAGCAAAACGGCAAGTTCGCGCCATATATAGGTATGAAAAACTTAACAAAACTAACTGCTTTTCTTGTTGCGGTTCTGTTGCTTGCGGGCTGCGGAAATCATCTTAGCTCAAGGTATGTCCTGGTCTTGCCTATTGTGCCGGATAGCTGGACTGCCTTGCTTGGGCAGCCTTGCTGGAGAATCGAATGGATCGATCCTGATGGGCAATTCCAAAGGACAGACATTCTGCCCGGGGGTAATTTAACGGTCGAATTATCTGTAACATGGACAAACCCTGTTACCGCATGGCCTTGGTGGGCGGATTCCAATATTATCCCCGGACTTTTTAAACCCGCAGGCGGCTTCTTCCCCTACGAGGTTTCTGGCGGACAGCTTTGTCTTAGCTGGGAAGCAGGACCGGATACGGTTTTTTATTGGGAGCTTATTTATGCCAACACTTCTGACGAAACAAAAATCCCGGCCAATTTTGACTGGCTTCGGTTTCGAGAGCTTTTTGCAACAGGTGTCCTGGGCGAAGAAGTCTGCAAAGACCCCTGGCTTGTAAATTGGAAATCAGTTGCCGAAAGAACCATTGCTTCCAACTTTGACCGCCGCCGCCTTGTTCCGGAAGCCGCAATACCTTTGGCTATTCCTGTGGGAACAGGTTACTGGTATAGTACATCGCCCTTTGCAGATCCGTTATTTTTTACAGAAAACGATCCGCCCGTATTTCCGGTACGCCCGGGAGTTAATGCATGGATTAGCGAAGAAGGAATTTTGCGAGTCAGCGGGAATACATGGACGCTAAGCCCATACAACTTTTGACAGCTTGAAGGAATTCTTTTGCCATTGTATATTTATAATATTGAAATACGCAATTTTTTTACCGGTTTTATTTTCTCTTGTGCTTCCATTGCAGGCGCAGTCAATTAGTCCGGCTATTGCAGGGGACGAAAAGCTTTCGTATATCGGTATGACGCTTGCACAGTTAATAGAACGATTTGGCGCGCCGCGAACTGTTGCCGTGGCAAGAGGCGGCGAAGCCTGGCAGGACGATGTTGTTTTTCAATATGCCGATGCGGATTTCTTTATTCACAACGATCGTATCTGGCAGGCAAAATTTTCGGCTGCATTCGGCATTTCCACAAGAGATCGCAAAGCGGCTGTTATGCTTCTTTTGGGCAGCACAGCGGAAGACAAGGGCGATCATGCGCTTTTATCAATTCCGGGCAGAGACTGGCCGACAACACTAAGAGTTAATCTAAATAATTCCGGGCAGGTTACCGCAATCTATATTTATCGTTCCGATTTTTAGGAGAAATTTTGGCAAAAAACTGCTTGTGCTTAACCGCAAAAACAATAGACAGAAATCTGGAAATTCTGAACAAATACCGCAAGTTTGCAGACATTGCAGAGCTTCGTGTAGACTGCCTTGACCCGGACGAAAGATTATCCATACGCCGTTTTCCGGAGCTTGCAGGTATTCCTGTAATTCTTACAATTAGGCGCGATATTGACGGCGGGCAATTTTCCGGCGGAGAAGGCGCAAGGGTAAAACTTCTTGCGCGCGGACTTGCTTTTGCCAACGCAGATACCCGTTTAAATTTTGCCTATGTCGATATAGAAGACGATCTAAAAGTTCCAAGCCTGGAAGAAGCAGCCCGTACATTTGGAACACGAATTATAAGATCGTATCACGATCTGGAAGGCGAAACAGTTGATATATCGGCAAAAATTAAATCCATGCAAAGAACCGGAGACGAAATTGTAAAAATGGCTGTAGCCGTAAAAACCACAAGCGATGTTCTTCGCATTTACAGGGCATCAAGAAACTGTGCGGTTAAAAATAAAATTGTTATTTGCATGGGACACCTGGGTATTTATTCGAGAATCCTTGCAGAAAAATTCGGTTCCATGATTACATATTCGACAGCGTTATCTGAAAACGAAGCCGCAGGAGCGGCAGGCCAGCTCGATGTCCGGGATTTGGCGGAAATATATCGAATTAGAAAAGTAAGCAAAAAAACAAGAATTTACGGTGTTACAGGTTTTCCGTTAAAAGCTACAATAAGCCCGTGGTTTTTTAATTCGATTTTTGCAATGGAAAATATAGATGCGGTATATTGTCCTTTTCCGACAGACTCTATAGGTAGTTTGTTAAAACTTGCCAGAGAATTGGATGTGCAAGGTCTTTCGGTTACAGTACCCTACAAAGAGGAAGTGCTTCCCGAGCTTATAAAATACTCCAAATCTGTACTGAATGTTCGCGCATGTAATACTGTTTTTCCTGTCGATGGCGAATGGTTTGGAAACAATACAGACATTACAGGTTTTTCCGATTCGCTTTTGACATTTATAAATAAAAAAAACTTAAAACGACAGAAGATAACTATTGTGGGAGCAGGCGGCGCTGCGCGTGCAGTAGCGGCGGAAGTTTACCGTCTTGGGGGCAAAGCTCTTATCTTAAATCGTACAGCCAACAAAGCAAAAAGCCTTGCGCTATTGTACAATTTTCGCTGGGAAGTTCTGGACGATCGTGGAATAGAATTAATATCAAAATTTTCCGACATAATTATTCAGACAACTTCTGTAGGAATGGAAGGGCACGAAATAGCCGACCCGCTGGAGATGTATTCCTTTACAGGAAAAGAAGCGGTTATGGATCTAATTTATATGCCGGAGAAAACTTTATTTCTAAAACGGGCGGAAGATGCCGGTTGTAAAATATTAAATGGCTATGACATGGTAATTCGTCAGGCGTGCCTGCAATACCAAATATTTACAGGAAAAGAACTTCCTCAGAAATTAATATCCAGAATAAAGCCATTAGGAGAAAATACATGGACCAAAATCAGAACAGTTTAAAAGAAATGGCTGGCAAAGCCGCTGTAGACGATTTAGTAAAAAGCGGAATGAAGCTAGGCCTTGGTACAGGTTCTACAGCCATACATGCGGTACGCCGTGTAGGGGAACTTATAGCGCAGGGCAAGCTGACAAACATTACCGCTTTTGCCACAAGTTTTCAGACAGAGATTGAGTGTGAAAAATTAAACATCCCGCACTTCTCTCTTAATTCCAAGCAGCTTGCAGACGGACTGGACTTAACAATCGACGGTGCCGACGAGGTTGATCCGCAAAACCGTCTTATTAAGGGCGGCGGCGGCGCCATGTTAATAGAAAAACTTGCGGCTTATGCTTCGCAAGCCTATGCTATTATTGTTGATGAATCAAAAATAACAAACAACCTGGGGTTAGGCTTTCCGGTTCCTGTAGAGGTTGTTCCAGAAGCCCGTGTTCAGGCATCCAAAGCGCTTGAAAAACTTGGCGCAAATGTTATAATTAGAGAAGCATTGCGAAAAGCCGGTCCTGTCATAACCGAACATGGAAATATTATCTTGGATATAAAATTCAATATGGTTATAGACCCTGTTCTAATGGAAGCAGAGTTGAATAAAATACCCGGCGTAGTAGAAAACGGCTTTTTTACAAGGATTAAGCCGGTTGTTTACATTGCGCGGACAACAGGTATCGACATTAGAAAGTAAAGGATACGAATGAAAGAAAATGTAAAAGAAATTGCAGCCCGTGTAAAGGTGCTGCGCGAAATCGAAAACCTCTCCACCGAAGCTCTTGCAAATGAATTGGGCTTTGACCCGGCAGAATATACAGCATGGGAAACCGGAGAAAAGGAATTTTCTGTAGGCGCGCTTGTAGAAATCGCAGCCCGCTTTAAGGTTGATCTTTCCGAACTTTTAACAGGGGCAGCTTCCAAACTTAAAACCTTCTGTGTAACCAGGGCAAACGAAGCTCCGGAAGTAAGCCGCCGTCCCATGTACGGATACTGGAATCTTGCTTATAATTTTCGCCGCAAAAGAGCCGAACCTTTTTTAGTGGAAGCTGCCGCAGAAACAGAAAACAAACCTATCAATCTTAATACCCATCCGGGTCATGAATTTAATTATGTGTTGGAGGGGCGGCTGCTGATTTCGATTAGCGGCCATGATATTGAGCTTAACCCCGGCGACTGTGTTTATTACGATTCTCAAGAGCCTCATGGTATGAAAGCTCTTGGAGGCAAACCGGCTCGCTTTTTAGCTTTCGTTTTTTAATCTATATTATCCAAACAAGGAGCAATTTATATGACACTTCTTAGCAAATATCTCCCCAAAGAAGAATTCGATTCTTACGAGGACTTTTACGAAAATTTTAAAATAAATATTCCCAATAATTTTAACTTTGCCTACGATGTCGTTGACGAGTTAGCCAAAGAAAAAGGAAATGCCCGCGCTTTTCAATGGTGCGACGAAAAAGGTGCAGAAGCCGTCTTTACCTACGAGCAAATGAAAAACCTTTCCAATCAGGCTGCCAATGTTTTACAGCAGGGCGGTATTGGCAAGGGCGATCCTGTTATGCTGGTTCTAAAACGCCGCTGGGAATACTGGCCTATAATTCTTGCCCTGCACAAACTTGGGGCTATCGCAATTCCCGCATCGCATCTTCTTACTACCAAGGATATTATCTACAGATGTAATGCCGCAGACATTAAGGGAATTATCTGTGTAGACGATATAGATTTAATTAATCGTATAGATGAAGCCGAAGGCAGTGTAAAACAAAAACTTGGCTATAAAGCATTTGTCCGTTCTGCACATACGCCCAAAGACAGCGAAATAAAAACACACCCCTGGGTAGACTTTAGCCGTCTTTTGGAAAAAACGGATACAAACTTTGCAAGACCGCAGAACACAAACTCTAATGACGACATCATGCTGATTTATTTTACATCCGGCACTACGGGAATGCCAAAAATGGTGCGCCACGATTTTACTTACCCGCTTGGACATATTACTACGGCAAAATACTGGCACAATGTTGTACCGGACGGCTTGCACTTAACGGTAGCCGACACCGGCTGGGCAAAAGCCTCGTGGGGATGTATTTACGGGCAATGGTTCTGCGGCGCAGGTATCTTTGTATACGACTACGACCGCTTTATGCCTGTAGAGATGCTGCAGGTTATAAGCAAGTACAAACTAACAAGTTTTTGCGCTCCGCCCACAATTTACCGCTTCTTTATAAAGGAAGATTTAAAGAAGTACGATTTCTCCGCACTAAAAACCTGCACTGTTGCGGGAGAGCCGCTTAACCCGGAAATATTCGATCAGTTTTTTGCCGGCACGGGAATTAAATTACGCGAATCTTACGGACAAACAGAATTAACGGTAACGCTTTGTACATGGCCGTGGTTAAACCCCAAACCGGGTTCTATGGGAAAGCCCGCGCCCGGCTACGATATAGATCTTGTTTTGGAAGACGGTACTTCCTGCAAAATGGGCGACGAAGGCGAAATTGTAGTGCGGACAGACAAACGAAAACCGTGGGGTATGTTTGGCGGCTACTACCGTGACGAAAACCTTACAAAGAATGTCTGGCACGACAATGTTTATTACACAGGCGATGTCGCATACAAAGACGAAAGCGGATACTTCTGGTTTGTCGGACGGAATGACGATGTTATTAAAAGCTCCGGTTACCGCATTGGTCCGTTCGAAGTAGAAAGCGCGCTTATGGAACACCCGGGTGTGCTGGAGTGCGCCATAACAGGAGTCCCGGACGAGGAACGCGGAACCATCGTAAAAGCATCTGTAGTGCTTGCAAAAAATTATACCGCAGGCGAAAATCTGGTAAAAGAACTGCAGGATCATGTAAAGAAAACAACTGCCCCGTACAAATATCCGCGTATTGTGGAATTTGTAACCGAGCTTCCAAAAACAATCAGCGGAAAAATCCGTCGTGTAGAAATAAGACAAGGAGACGAAAAATGATTAACGCAATAAAAGAACATCTGGATCAAATAACGGGAAACGACTATATAGACAGCAATCTTTACTCGAAATTCAATGTAAAACGCGGTTTGCGAAACGACAACGGAACCGGCGTACTTGTAGGGCTTACAAGGGTAGGCGATGTACATGGCTACGATGTTGCCGGCGATGTAAAAAAAGCTGTTCCCGGCAAACTTTTTTATAGGGGTATCGATGTAGAAGAAATTGCCGAATCTGCGTCAAAAACCGGCCGTCTTTGTTTTGAAGAAACCGTATATCTTCTATTGTTTGGGCAGCTGCCAAACGAAAAACAGCTAAAGGATTTTAACACCCTTCTTGGCAACAGCCACGCGCTGCCAAAAAACTTTATAGAAGATGTAATTATGCGTGCGCCGTCCCGCGATTTAATGAATAAACTTGCCTCTTCCATTCTGGCGCTTTACCCATACGACGAAAACCCGGAAGATCAGTCGCCGGAAAATGTGCTGCGCCAGTGCGTAGAATTAATTGCACGGCTTCCTGCAATAGCCGCTTATTCATATATGTCAATGAAGCATTATTTTAACAACGAAAGCCTTGTAATACATCCTTTAGATCCAACCCGCTCTACCGCAGAAACATTGCTGGAGCTTATAAGACCGAATAAAAGTTATACGCAATACGAGGCACAGCTTTTGGATTTGGCTCTTGTGCTTCATGCGGAACATGGCGGCGGAAACAATTCTACATTTACCGTCCATGTCGTTACTTCTTCGGATACAGATACCTATTCTACCATTGCTGCCGGCATTGGCTCGCTTAAAGGCTATAAACACGGCGGAGCAAACTTTAAAGTTATAGAAATGATGAATGACATTAAAAAGAATGTTAAAAATTGGGAAAGCGAAACAGAAGTTTCCGCATATTTGGAAAAAATCCTTAAAGGCGAAGCTTATGACGGCACAAAACTAATTTATGGACAGGGACACGCCGTTTATACTATTACAGATCCGCGCGCTACCTTGCTCCGCGACAAGGCAAAATCTCTTGCCGAAGAAAAAGGACTTATGAAAGAGTTTAACCTGCACTGCCTTATAGAGCAGCTTGTTCCCACAGTTTTTAAAAAGGTAAAAGGATCAGACAAGGATATTTGTACCAATGTCGATTTTTACTCAGGCTTTGTATATGGAATGTTGGGTATCCCTATAGAGCTTAATACGCCCATCTTTGCAGTAAGCCGAATAGCAGGCTGGTGCGCCCACCGCATGGAAGAAATTATATCGGGCGGCAGAATTATCCGCCCCGCCTACAAATGCGTGCAGCCGCATAATCAATATATAGAAATAGAAAAGCGATAAGGAGTTTCCAATGTGTAAAAAGTATTTAGGGCTGTTAATTTGTTTTGTATTAATCTTTGGTTTTTTCGCAGAGCTGGGCGCAGAGGAATCTGAACCTGAATATGGAATATCGCACGCGCTTGTACTGCAATTATCTTCTTTGCCGGAAGCAAAATTGGGTTATACATTTGGTTATAAATTTCCCTTTTTGCAGGGCGACAATCCGTTTACAAAAGATAATAATGTAAAAATTGCATTAACGGCGGAGGTTTCTCCTATTTCTCTTAATGGACTTGCTTCTATAGTTTGGACACCCATTGCTTTTCTGGAAATATCCGCAGGGGGCAGAATTGGCACAGGCTGGCACATTAATCTTTTTGGCGCAGACCTTTACGGTCTTGCAAGGACGGCTTCTGGCGAGAACAATAATTTTAAATACAGCAATATAAAAGGCGGATTACAGGGAAAGGGATATTTAGGCGGAGCTTTTCAGTTCGATCTGGCTGCCATTATTCCCGGAGACTGGAATCATGTTGTGTTTAGGACATATCACGAAATAAACTACGCCGGTTTTTCCTGCGCTTCTGGAAAAGAATCGTGGGTGTTCGAAAACGATGACGGCGATAATGTTAATGGTTTTAGATACTACAGCAACTATTTAGTCGGCTACCAAATGCCAATTTTTCTTAATATGATTGCTCTTCTTGCAGAAGCGGAAAAAAATCTGTATAACATTCCCTACGAAAAATACTGGGGCGAAGATTTAATACAGTGGCATTTTGCCGGTATCTTAAACTTTGCTGTTCATAAACAGGTAGAAATTGCTTTATTGTGTCAATTTAGAACCCGCAAGAATTTTATAGAAACTGACTGGAAAGATAAGTATTACAGAACACTGGAAGTTAACCGCTCCAATCCGCAGCGAATAGAATTTTATCGTGTAGCCGCAATAGTAAACTACAAGTTTTAATTTAGGACTATTCGTCTTCCTGAACTTTAAAGTTCTCTCTGGATTTAATTACTTCGTCTGCAATGCGTCCGGAGATTGGCGAATAATGGCTAAACGCTACAATGAAAGATCCTGTGCCGGAAGTAATAGAACGCAAATCTATAGAATAGCGAAGCAGCTCTACCTGCGGAACTTCGGCGCGTATTTCTGCAATGCCGCCGGTAGAATCCTGTCCAAGAATTTTACCGCGTTTGCCGCTAAGATCGCTCATTACATCGCCCAGGTATTTTTCCTCTACAAAGACTGTCAGGTTCATAATTGGTTCTAGAAGCGTTGGATTTGCCTTCTTCATTGCTTCGCGGAAAGCGCCGCGGGCGGCAATCTTAAACGACAATTCGTTTGAGTCTACCGGATGGTACTTGCCGTCCACAACTTTTACTTCGACATCCACTACAGGATAATAAGCCATAGTGCCGTGCAACATTCCTTCTACTACACCCTTTTCTACACCGGGGATATAGTTTTTGGGAATTGCTCCGCCAAAGATAGCATTAACAAATTGATAATTTTCGCCGCGGGGCAGGGGAGATACTTCCAGCATAACCTTGCCGTACTGGCCATGACCGCCGGATTGTTTTTTGTGCGTGTATTCGGCATCGCCCTTTTTGGTAATTGTTTCGCGGAATGCAACCTTGGGTACGCGGGTTTCTACTTCTATTTTTTGGTTGGCTTTAATTTTATCCAGAATAATATTAATCTGTAGTTCGCCCATGCCGGAAATAACTGTTTCTTTAGTTTCGGCATTGTAATTATAACGGAAGGTTTTATCTTCTTCCGCGGCACGAACAAGGAATTCTCCAAGTTTATCTTCGTCTTTTTTTGCAGTTGCATTAACGGCAATTGAATGAACAGGCTCCGGCAAACGAAGAGGTTTATATGTCATGCCGGTATCCGATGCGCATACAGTGTCATTGGTTTTAAGTGTAGAAGATTTTGTAATAATGCCAATGTCGCCCGCGCTTAGCTCTTTAACTTCTTCCAATTTTTTGCCCTGGCAGGTGTAAATTTTGCTAATTCGTTCTTTTTTGTTTTCTGTAGCATTAAAAGCTTCGGAATCTGCGGCAAGTTTCCCCGTAATTATTTTTATCCAGGAAAGTTTTCCGCTAAACTGGTCGTAGTTTGTTCTAAGAACAAGGCCCGACATAGGTTTATTTGGATCCATTGGTACATCGCTTTCGTTGCCCTCGGCATCCAATACCCTGTCTTTGGCTGTAAGCGGGCTGGGTGCGGCATCCGCGATAAAGTCCAGGAGCGGCAGGATACCCGCATTTTTTATGGGGCAGCCCGCAAATGCAGGAACATATTTGTTCTGCGCAAGAGCGGAGACAAGACCCTTCTTCATTTCGTCCGAAGAAAGAGTGCCGTTTTCTATATATTTTTCCATAAGGCTGTCATCGCCTTCGGCTGCCGCTTCTATTAATTTTTCGCGGGCAGAGGCGACTGCGTCTTTGAATTCGCCGGGGATAGGGGCTTCTTTTTCTATTGCATCGTTTTCTGTTAAATAGGCTTTTTCGTGGAGTACATCTATAACGCCCTTAAAGCCGCCGCCGGAACCAATAGGCAGGGTAATTGGCACAGCATCGATTTTAAATTTTTCTTTTATGTCGGCCAGGGTGCGGTTAAAATCTGCTTGGTCGTTATCAAGCTTGGTAATAAAGACACCGCGCGGTTTTTCGCGCCTGTCCAGGTTGCGCCACAATTTGACGGTTTCGATTTGGACGCCGGATTTTCCGTCTACGGTAAGCAGTGCCATTTCAGATGCACGGAAACTTAAAATAACCGCGCCGGTAAAATCCGAAGAGCCAGGAGTATCAAACAGGTTAATTTTTACCCCATTTCTTACAACATGACCCATAGCGGCATGTATTGATATTTTGCGTTCGATTTCTTCTGTAGTGTAATCGCTGGTAGTTTTACCGGAATCCAGGGTTTCTGCCCTTTGAATAACCCCTCCGGCGAACAAGATATGTTCAAAAAGGGTGGATTTTCCGGTCTGTCCATGACCAGCAATGGCAATATTTCTTATTTTGTCTGTTGAATAACTCACAAAGGGCTCCTTTTGGATAAGTTTCCATTATAATGCCTTTATACGGCTTAAATGTCAAGTGTAAGCAGGGGCGGCAAGCTAATTACATGGAGGTGTGACAACATGGTCATACACCCAAACAGCCTGGAACACCCCTGCTTGTATAATTATAACATGATATTGGATAATTTTGTCAAATATAATTTTATTATACTTGAGAAAACAAGGGGTTTTTGATATAGTAAAGTGATATTTTGCCGGCGTGGCGGAATGGCAGACGCAGTAGACTCAAAATCTACCGTACGCAAGTATGTATGAGTTCAAGTCTCATCGCCGGCAGTAGTTTGTAAATAAGCCTTGTTCACAAAAGCCTCGTCCACCATTTGACAAAAAACACGATAAAACAGTATCATTATTAAGTATGATAGTAAGAGTTTTATGTGTTTTGCTATGCTTTCTGACAATCGGTTTTTTATTTGCCCAATCTGCGGCAGTTGAAATAGAAACACTTTTAGCTTCAGAAGCAGTAACTTATGCGCAGGCAGCCCGATTTATACTGGAAGCCGCTGATGTTGCAGCTACCCCTAATCCGGGTGCCGCTTTTATATTTGCCGCCGAACAAAACTGGCTGCCAAAAAGAGCAGCACCGCAAGATGCTGCCCGCCTGGATGATATTTCCCTTTTAATGATGCGTGCTTTTGAAATTAAAGGCGGAGTTATGTTTTCTATTTTTAAAAATCCGCATTATGCATACCGCGAGCTGACATACAAAAGAATTGTTTACGGCAGAACAGACCCCGCAATGCAGGTAACAGGAGAACGCCTTTTAGCGTATATAAGCAGGATTCTTGCTGTTAGGGAAGCGGCTGCCTTGTCCGTGCAGGAAGAAGTTGTTGCCCGCCGGGAAGCAATAATTGCGGAAATTTCCGCTATGCTGGAGCAGCAGCAAGTAGCCAACACTACAGTAGAAGCAACAAAAGAAGGAATAACCATTACCCTTTCCAATATTCAGTTTCTTGCAGATTCTGCAGTATTAACCGAAGGAGAAATGTCAAAGATTCGGGACATTGCCGGTATTTTAAAAAATATTAGCGGTGTTAAATTATTGGTAACAGGACATACAGCACAGGCAGGCACAAGAGAAGGGCAGCGCAGAATTTCCCAGGAAAGAGCGGAATCTGTTGCCGCTTTGCTTGTATCGCTTGGAGCGTGTAAAGCGGAGAATGTTACCGCAGTTGGTTATGGCGCAGACCGCCCCGTAGCATCTAATGCAACACCGGAAGGCATGGCAGCTAACAGGCGTGTAGAAATTACCATATTGGAGTAACCATGAAAAAAAACTTTTTAATATTTATTTTTATATTGATACTTCTGCCTTTAACCGCAGGCGCTGCGGACTTTGGTATTGTACTGAATCAAAATATAACAGCCGCCAACTTTACAGGCGAAAACAATGTTTTTGAATACCGCGCAGAATTACTGCCGCGCTTTTCTGCATTAATCGACGATATTAGAAGTTTTAACATAACAGCGGGATTATCTTTTGAAGTTAGAGACAGTGCATTTACCTTTATTCCGCAGATACTGAACGCCGAATACCTAACCCGTTTTGATATTTTGGACGGTATATGGTTAAAGGCGGGACGCATGTCCTATATTGATCCTTTGGGTTTTATTGCCGAAGGTGTTTATGACGGTGTTCATGCAGCCCATGCTTCTTCGCTGGGGCGTTTTGGATTTGGTTTATGGTACACAGGATTACTTTATAAAAAAAATATTAATATAGAAATGTCAGACAGAGACCGCGGACATAACGATTTATCTTTAAACTATAATGATTTTTTTAATACCTACTTTGCGTCAAAGCGGTTTCTTGCCGCCATAGATTACGAACACCCGTTTTTACTGGAAACAATAACAATAAAAGCATCGATTATGGCTCAGTTTGATCTTAACGGCGAAAGCGAATCTATAAACAGCCAGTATTTATCCTTAAAAGCGGGCTTGCCTGTTGGAAAGTTTTTATTCGAAGCAGGCGGTATTCTGCAATTAGCGCAGATAGAAAATCCTCCGAACAATGCCAATACCATTGCCTTTGCCGGCGATTTAGGAGTTTTCTGGTTTCCGTCCGAAAACAGCCTTCTTTCTTTTAAATGGCAAATTGCCGGAGGTCAGACCAGCGAAACAATGGGCGCTTTTATACCGGTAGTTTCCAAACACCAGGGACGATTATTCCAGCCAATATTATCCGCGCTTACAGTATTAAAATTAAATTACACAGTTCGACTGTCGGAAGCGATGGGAATAAACGCATATATTTCCTATTTTATCCGCAACGATAAAGCTTCTTATAATAATTTTAATATTACCGTTGGAGAAACAGGCTACTTTTTAGGTCCTGAAATTTACGCAAGATTTGTTTATAACCCGTTTTCCGACTTGCAGTTTAACCTGGGCGCAGGCATTTTTGCCCCTGTTTTGGGCGATGTTGCCCCAAATGACAACCTGCAATGGCGTGTCGATTTATCTGTAATTTTTTCTATATATTGACATTTTATGTATTTGGCGATACAATGTACTATGGAAGATTGTATTTGGAGGAAAGTGTGAAAAAGGCAATTTTGCTGGGTTTATTTATTTTTGCGGTTTCTGCCGTATATTCCCAAACCGGGGTAATTCGTGAATTAACCGGAGAAGTGGAATTAAAAACAGCCGGGTCAAGTACTTTTACCGCCGCAAGAGAGGGCAGCACAGTAGCCCGCGATACGATAATTTCTACAGGATTTAGAAGCACAGCCATTATTGTAATAGGAAGCACAGAAATTACCGTGCGCCCGCTTACCCGCTTAACCCTTGCAGAAATTCAAAGATCCTCCGGCACAGAAGACCTTAATGTAAACTTACAGGCAGGCAGGGTAAGGGTAAATGTAACCCCGCCGTCGGGAACCCGTGCTAATACCACAGTACAAACCCCCAGCGCGACAGCGTCTGTCCGCGGAACCGAGTTTGACATGGGCGTTGACCATATAGAAGGATATTCGGGAAAAACAGTATATACAGGCAAAAACGGACTTTCCGCTTCCATTACTTCCGGGTTTAAAAGTCAGACAACCTTCACCGGTAATACAACAAACCCCCATTCAACGGCTACAGGCGGGATACTGCCCCCCATTCCCGGCAGCGGAGATTCTTCCGACCTTGGCGTACCATTTGAAGCCGAGCCGGGAGATATATCGTTTGAATTTAAATTTTAGTTAAGGAGATAGTATAATGAAATTAATTAAAACAATTGCAATTATAGCGGTATTAGCCTTAGTTTTTTCCACCCTGTTTTTTACAACCTGTTTCAGCGACTGGCAAAGTGATGCCGTCGGTTATATCTCGATAAACCTGGGAGCCTCGGGGACATCTGCTCGTAGTATTGCTGATCTGATAACAAACAATGATGACATAACTCGTTACGATATAAAACTTACCAGTCCGGGTAATGACCCAATCGAATTATCATTTATTATTACCAATACAACAGAAACTATAGCTGTTCCTTCGGGCGAGTGGACTATTGAAGTGTGGGCTTATGGTCTTTTTGAAGATGATTTTATAATTAGACTTAATTATGAGCTTGAAGGAGATGACCAATATAGCCATTTGCCTGGTTATGTTTTTAGTTTTGGTTCAGGTCAAATTAATGCTAATTGGAATGAAGCTGAATATCTGCGGGGTTATGGAAAAAAAACTATAACAGTCATGCCCAGAGGAAGAGGGTATATAGAAGTTACTATGCTCACTGTTATAGAAGTTGATGGCATAGAGCAATTTATAGCAGCTTTGGAAGTTAGTGAAAAGGAACGGATCATCCTGTTAAAAGAAGATATTGACATAAGTTCTCCTATTGAATATGAACAATATAAAATCCAAAACTCCACTGGACCTATACTTGAATATCAGCCTGTTATTGAAAACAGAGGGTTAGTTACTTTAATTGCTGACAAGCCGGTAAATATTACTGGATTTTATGGTGTTGCTGACAACAACCCCATACACTTACCCTCAAAATATAATGGGGAGAGAGTTAAATTCAAGGACTTAATAGATTTTTCTCACCCCAATATAACAATAGAACCATGATTTAAAGCAATTGGAAAAAACGCCAATACTGGTAATCATTATCCCCTGTTATAACGAAGAAGCAACCCTTCCCTGTACAATAAAAATATTGTCCGCCAAAATTTTGCAATTAATAACAGAACAAAAAATCTCTCCAAAATCTTCTTTGCTTTTTGTAGACGACGGCTCCCAAGACAATACGAGGCATTTAATAGAAAACCACATAAAGGAAAACCCCGGTTTATACAGAGGATTAAAACTGCCGAAAAACATGGGGCATCAAAACGCCCTGTTAAGCGGGCTTGTATTTGCCAAAGATTTTTGCGATATAACAATTACAATAGATGCCGACTTGCAGGACGACATAGAAGCCATAGACAAAATGCTGGAAAATTATTCCGGCGGCTGCGAAATAGTCTGCGGTGTTAATATCTGCCGCAAAAGCGACAGTTTCTTAAAAAGGACAACAGCATCTTTATTTTATTTTTTGGTGCGGCTTATAAACAGAAAAATTATTTATAATCATGCGGATTTTCGTTTAATGGGTAAAAATTCCATAATTACTCTTTCAGATTATCTTGCAGAATATAAAAAAACAAATCTTTTCCTGCGCGGAATAGTGCCGCATCTGGGTTATAAAATAGGCACAGTAAATTACAAAAGAAAAAAACGCACGGCAGGAAAGACAAAATATTCTTTGCGAAAAATGCTGCGGTTAGCCTATAATGGATTTACTTCTTGTGGTATTATATACTCAATAGTACACAGGAGAAAAAATGAAGTTTAACGAAAACCGGGAATTATGGCTTGCGGAAAAACTGCAATCTCAAAAAATTAAAACAACCGTTAAAATAATTGTATTTGCCTTTCTTTTTGTTTGTTTAATGTTACTGCTTCCGCCTTTTCAAAAGATGCTTGTCTCTATATCCGTATCCTATGCATCCCTTCCTTTTACGGTTTTTATTTTTCTTCTCTTTGCCCTCTCCTGTCTTTATGCAAAAGAAATTAGCGCGTTTATGGAAAATTCCGCCAATTCAAAATTAATAATGGTATTGCTGGTATGCGCGTTAGCTTTGGGGCTTTGTTTAATAAGTATTTTTTCTTACATATACGGCAAGCAATGGCTGGACAGCGACCATGCATCGGAAATGATACTTGGAAAAATTCTTGCGGACGAAAATGTTTTGCTTACCACAAGCTGGCTTTATTCCACAGAATTGCGGCTTATATATCAAACTATTTTTACCATGCCTCTTTTTAAACTCCTTGGAGGTTTGGAAAATTGGGCATTAATCCGTTCCATAAACATTTTTTTAAATAATATAGTTTTGGTTCTATCTTTTATTTTTATGATGCGGCAGTTTAAGGTGCAGTTAAAATGGATTTTAATAACAAGTTTCTTTTTGTTTGTTCCTTTTTATTATGAATACTGGAATATTGTAACCTTTGGCGGTTATTATATTTTTTTTATAGCCCAGGTTTTTTGCGGACTTGGTTTATTTACAAGGCTTGTTAATAATTCTTCCAAAGGTAAAAAAGTATGGCTGGAATTTATTCTATTTTTGGCATTATTGTTCGCGCTTGGGGTTCAGGGAATACGGGCTTTGTACATTATCCATATTCCGCTTTTTGTTACCTGTATTTATTTACGCGTAAAATCGGAAAACAAAACTAACTTTCCGCTGTTTCTTGGCTGTTGCAGTCTTGCCGCCGGCGCTGTTGGTTTTGCAGTAAATATTCTCTTGAGTGTCCTCTACAACTTTATTACATACGAGGTTATAATTCTAGAAGATCTTTATTCTACTTTTATTGTTAAATTGGGACAAAGTCTTTTTAATCTTGCGGCTTTTTTTGGTATTTCCGCAAGCAGTTTAATTTTTTCTGTTCACGGTATTTTTAGTATTATTGCAATTTTTGCAACATTTGTACTGTTTTGGACTGCCTGTAAATCCTGCCGTAAAAATCAATTTTTATCTGTCTTTTTTATTGCTTGTACCCTTGTTAATCTTTTTATTTTTATTGTTACCAGGAGACCCATAATAACAAGATATTTTATTTTATTTATGATTTTCTATATTCCGCTTACCGCCCTTCTTTTTGAACATTGCGAAAAGTTTTATGGATATATAAAACGCATTGCAATTATCTCCGCAATTATTCTGTTTGTTTTT
>JAITUR010000105.1 GCA_031286205.1 Treponema sp. | reverse complement strand
GGGGGGGGGGGGGGTGGGGGTATTTTCATTTCTTAAAACTCCACACAGTAATAATGGCAGAGAAAAAAAATTGGTCCAGTCTGTGTAATTTTCATATTCATATCAAGTATTTATATACTACAAAATCAAAATATTGTCAATATTTTTTACATATTCCTTGCAACATATTTCTTACAGGCAGGGCAGGCAGTCCGGCTAGACAAAACGGCAAATTTTTATTACAGTAAAGTAAAATTAATAAAAAGGATAAAACCATGAGAGTTTACAATTTTTCCCCGGGTCCTTCGGCTCTTCCCTTGCCGGTTCTTGAAAAGGCCGCTTCTGAAATGACTAATGCCAATGGTACAGGCCAGTCTGTTATGGAAATGAGTCATCGATCCAAAGATTATAAGCCAATTATAGAAAAGACTGAGTCCGTGCTTAGAGAGCTTATGAATATCCCCGCAAATTACAAGGTTCTGTTTTTACAGGGGGGAGCCTCCTTGCAGTTCTCTATGATTCCTCTTAATCTGGCTGCCGGTGATATGCCGGGTAAAGGAAAGAAGACTGCTTATATCGATACAGGAATTTGGTCGGACAAGGCCATAAAAGAAGGTAAAAAATACGCCGCTGTAGAGGTTCGCGCTTCTTCAAAAGATAAAGCGTATACTTATATTCCGGATGCGCCCGCCGCTGCTGCCGATGATGCCTATTATCACATTACTTTGAATAATACAATTGTCGGAACCAAATGGGACAAGCTGCCGGATACCGGCTCTGTTCCCCTAATTACGGATGCATCAAGCAATATTCTTTCTGAAAATATCGATGTCAGCAAGTTTGGCATTATTTATGCCGGCGCTCAAAAGAATCTGGGACCTGCGGGCGTAACCATTGTAATTATCCGTGACGATTTAATTGGCAACACTCCTGATTGGGTTCCTATAACTTTGCGTTACGACACCCATGCCGGCGAAGCATCGATGTATAATACACCGCCCTGTTACAGTATTTATATGGTAGGGCTTGTCCTTGACTGGGTAAAAGGACTTGGAGGTGTCGATGCTATTGCAAAACTAAACATGGAAAAAGCCGGACTTTTCTATGATTATCTAGAAAACTCAAAAATGTTTTATTCTCCTGTAGAAAAGCGTTTTCGCAGTTTAATGAATATTCCTTTTATTATGACGGAACAGGATGAGGCAAAAAAGACCGAGCTGGAAAGCCGCTTTGTAAAAGAAGCTGCCGCCGCAGGTCTTATAAATCTTGCCGGCCACAGGCTTGTCGGCGGAATGAGGGCAAGTATTTACAATGCCATGCCAATCGAAGGCGTTAAAGCATTAATTAATTTTATGAAAAAGTTTGAGGGTTAAAATATGTTTAAAATACAAACATTAAATAAAATATCTCCGCTGGGTCTGGATCTTTTTCCCAGAGACAAATATGAAATTGCAAGCGACATTCCAAACCCGGATGCAATTTTGGTACGCTCTGCCGACATGAATAATATGGAAATTCAGCCGGGTGTTCTTGCCATTGCAAGAGCGGGAGCGGGTTACAACAATATTCCAGTTGCGCGCTGCAGCGATAATGGGGTAGTGGTATTTAACACTCCGGGCGCAAATGCAAATGCCGTAAAAGAATTAGCTTTGATTTCTTTTTTAATTTCTTCGCGCGATATTGTCGGCGGTATTAACTGGTGTACTTCCATTGCGGATAAGCCGGATGTACCCGAACTTGTAGAAAAAGAAAAATCCAGGTTTACAGGACCGGAGCTAAAAGGCAAAACCCTTGGCATTATAGGCCTTGGCGCTATCGGTGTAATGGTTGCAAATGATGCAATTGCTTTGGGCATGGATGTTATTGGTTTTGACCCTTACATTTCTGTCGATGCCGCCTGGAATCTTTCTCGCGAAGTTGTCCGCGCCGAATCTTTGGAAAGTCTTTTGTCAAAGTCTGACTATGTCTCGTTGCATATTCCGCAGAGCGAAAACACAAAAGGTTTAATGGATGCGGAAAAATTCCGTATAATGAAAAAAGAAGCCCGTATTGTTAATCTTTCCCGTGCCGCTCTTGTAAAAGACAAAGATATTATAGAAGCTTTGGAATCCGGAAAGTTAAGCGCGTATGTTACGGACTTCCCCACAGCGGAACTTTTAAAATGCAAAAAGGTTATTCCTGTTCCGCATCTTGGAGCTTCTACCCCCGAAGCTGAAGATAACTGCGCTGTAATGGCTGTAAAGCAGATTATGGATTTTCTGGAAAACGGAGCAATTTTAAATTCCGTGAATTTCCCTCGCTGCAGGCTTGAACAGCGGGCTCCGCACAGACTGCTTGTTGCAAACCGCAATATTCCGAATATGGTGGGTCAGATTACAACTATTTTGGCGGGCGCAAATATCAATATTACAGATCTTATAAACCACCACCGCGACGATTATGCTTATAATATTATAGATACTGAACAAAAAATATCGGACAGCGCGCTGGATCAAATCCGTAAAGTAGAAGGAATTATTAGGGTTCGTGCAATCGAAAAATAATCAAATCGACTTCCGTGAAATTCAGTTGGAATTTATTATACCCCTGCTTGCAGGGGTATTGTGTTCTTTATTCCTTTGCGCTTTTATTAGCAGTAAATTTAATATGTATACTGTCCCAAAGGTTCTTCGTTCCATTGAATCTATAGAAGAAGACAGCTCTTCCTTTCTTTTTTCTGTAAACGAGGATACGCAGGATTCTCTTTTGGAATATTATGGCAATTTTGAATATCGTGATTGGGTAATTGGTTTTTTTACAGGGATTTGCTCGGATCGCGAAGTTGCACAGGCTATTTTGGATAACAGCGAAATATTTAAAGTGTCTCCCGCTTTGGCTTTTGCGCTAAGTTGGGAGGAAAGCAGATTTAACCCGTGGGCTATTAACAGATATAATCGCAATGGCAGTATAGACCGGGGGCTTTTTCAGTTAAATAATAAATCTTTTCCCAATTTGGATATTGCTGCTTTTTTTGATGTTAATTCTAACGCCTATTATGGAATTGGGCATTTACGCCATTGTTTGAATACCGGCGGCAGCGAAATTTCCGCTTTGGCAATGTACAATGCCGGAACAAACAGGGTAAGAACAACAGGAGCCCCTGAAGTAACACTTAACTATATTAGCAGGATTTTAAACAATAAAAGCAAGATAGAGTCCCGCTTTCATTCCCGCCTGATAAAAGAAGAGGAGAGGCGTATGGAAGAAAAAACGGAAAGGGCGTCCCAGCTTTATTTTGGCAGAAATTAGTCTGCAAGTATTCTAAGGACTTCGTCCGGAGTTTTTGCTTCCAGAATTTCGTTGCGCTTTTCCGAACTTTTAAACAATAAACTTACTTCCGCAAGGAATTGTAAATGCGGTCCTGTTTTTTCCACCGGGGATAATGTCATTATAAATATCCTGCACGGCTGTTGATCCAAAGAATCAAAGTCGACCGGTTTTTCCGAGATACCGATGGCGGCAACGAGGTCGTTCGTAGCAGAGCATTTTCCGTGCGGAATTGCGATACCATGTTTCATGCCTGTGGACATTTTTTCTTCCCTGTCCATTACGGCGTTTAATGCGGTTTCCCTGTCCTGAATTTTTCCTGCCTTTATAAGGATATCAAGCAATTCATTGATAATCTCTTCTTTAGTGGAACCTTTCAGGTGGAGGTTTATTGTTTCTGTTGATAGTACTGTTTTAAGATTCATGCTTTAATTCTAACCTATATGGGGTAAAAAGTCAAATTTAACCCCCGGATTTTATGGTGTTTTTACGGATTCTCCTGTAATATATTGCAAAAATACTGAGCCGCGCAGGATTTACTATATATTAAGAGTAATATCTTAATTTTTAATATTGAGCCGCGCAGGATTCGAACCTCCGACCACCGCCTTAAAAGGGCGATGCTCTACCGACTGAGCTAGCGGCCCAAAGACCCTAAAAGAGCCTCTGTTATTATTTATATTAAAAATCTGTAAAAAGGTCAACCCTTTCTAAGTTTCAATTCTGCTTCTTTTCCAAGGCATTTTTGCACAGAAACCCTCTGTAAAAGGCTGTTATTACCAGTGAGTTATTGTATTTTTACATAGAAGCTTTGTCGGTATTTTGAATAATTTTTGTGTTATTATACTATAATTTGTTGTTTTTACTGTTATTTAGTTAAATTAAATTAAATGAATATTTATATTGACAAAAGTTTATTTCTAATGAT